>NZ_CDWWXB010000003.1:3279-20740 GCF_977971855.1 Frankia sp. CoWAU3
GGCTGGCAACGCCTGGTCGGACCACTCGGACCACGGGGCCACCTCCGCCACGGATACGAGCGTGACTTCGGCACCGACGGCCAGGGCCGCCCGCACCGGGGCGAGCGGCGAGGTGGTGGTCGACGTCGCCGGCCGGGTGGCCCGGCCGGGGGTCGTCCGGCTCCCGGCGGGCGCGCGCGTGGTGGATGCGATCGAACGCGCTGGGGGAGTGCTCCCGGGCACCGACACGACCGGCCTCGCCCTGGCCCGGTTGCTGGTCGACGGAGAACAGGTCCTCGTCTACGGCAAGCCCGGCCCGGCGCCGCCCGGAACGGCAGCCGGGCAACCCGCGGGTACTGGTCTCGGATCCGCCGGTTCCACTGCGGCGACCGGTCCGATCGACCTGAATGCCGCGACCGCCGAGCAGCTTGACGGTCTGCCCGGGGTGGGGCCCGTGCTGGCTCGCCGCATCGTCGAGTGGCGCACGGCGCACGGGACCTTCCGGTCGCCCGAGCAGCTGGCGGAGGTGACCGGAGTCGGCGACAAGCGGCTGGCCGATCTGCTGCCATTGCTGAAGGTTTGACGTTCCAGTGGTCGACGTCGGGATGGAGACCGGACTCGCGCTGCCGGAACGGCCGTCCGGGGCTTCCCGTCCCATGGACGCCCGGCTGGTGGGCCCGGCGGTCATGGCCTGGGCTGGCGCGGCGGGTGCCGGCACCTGGCCGCCGTCCGTTCCGTTGCTGGGTGCCGCCGGTGCGGTGCTCGTCGCGACTCCGATGTTCCTGCTGGTCCAGGTCCGTCCGCGGGGTGGTCGGCCGACTCGCCCGGGACCGGGCGGCGCTCGGGCCGAGGCGGCTACGGGCGCGTCTCGTCCGTCGCAGCCGCAGCCGCAGCCGCAGCCGCGCAGCGCGCCGCTCACCCGGGGCGTTGGGCGGTGCTCCGGCGGCACTGTCGTCGTGCTCACGGCCCTCGTCTTCCTGGCCGCCGGGTTTCTCGCGGGTGGACTGGCGGCTCGTCCGCGTGACAGCGGCCCGCTCGCCGATCTGGTCCGGCATGGCCGTCCGGTCACCGCCGAGGTCGTCGTCACCGACGATCCCCGCGCCACCTCCTCGTCCACCGCGGTCCGGACGGGAACCGGGCCCGGAGCCGGAGAGGGAAGAGGAGAGGGGGGCGGCGGCGCCGATCGCGTGACCTTCGTGATCTCCGTCCGGGCGGAACGCCTTACCGCGTCACCGGCGGATCTGCGGGTCCGGGCCCCGATGGTCCTGCTTGCGCGGGGCGGCGGCTGGGGTGCTCTGCTGCCCAGCCAGCACCTGGTCGTCTCCGGCAGGCTCGCCGAACCCCGGGTCGGTGACACCGTGGCTGCCGTCCTGTTCGCCGACGGCCCACCGCGGACCCGCGGCGGACCCGCAATGATCCAACGAATCGCCGGGGGGCTGCGGGTCGGGCTGCGTCGAGCCGCTGGGGGATTGCCCGAACCGCGTCGCGGGCTGCTGCCCGGCCTCGTGGTCGGCGACGTCTCCGGGCTCGACGATGCGGTGCGTGCGGACTTCCGCGCCGCCGGAATGTCCCATCTGACGGCCGTGTCCGGTAGCAACGTCGCCATCGTGACGGCCTCGGCGCTCTACCTCATGGGATGGACCGGGCGTGGGTCACGGTCGCGCGCCGCGGTGGGAGCCCTCGCTCTCGTCGGGTTCGTCGTGCTCGCCCGGCCCTCGGCCAGCGTGCTGCGTGTCGGGGCGATGGGTCTGGTCGGCCTGCTCGGGCTCGCCGTTGGCCGTCCCAGGGCGGTGCTGCCCTCCCTGGCGGCGAGCGTGATCGTCCTGATCCTGGCGGATCCCGCGCTCGCCCTCTCGGTCGGCTTCGCGCTGTCCGTCCTCGCCACGGCCGGAATGATCGTTCTCGCGCCGGGCTGGCGGGACGCGCTCGCTCGCCGGCTGCCGGCACGGATCGCCGAGGTGCTCTCCGTCGCGGCCGCCGCCCAGCTGGCGTGCACCCCGGTGTTGGCCTGGACCGGCGGGGGGCTGAGCCTCGTGGCGGTGCCCGCGAACGTCCTGGCCGTGCCCGCCGTCGCACCGGCGACCGTGTTGGGGGTACTGACGCTGGTCGTGGCGGCGGTGTCGCCGTCAGCAGCCGGGCTGCTCGCGCACCTCGCCGATATGCCGTGCTGGTGGCTGGTGACGGTCGCCGGCCGGTGCGCCGACCTTCCTGCCGCGACGCTGCCGTGGCCCACGGGGGTGATGGGAGCGGGCGTGGCCGCCGGTGTCGCCTGGCTCGTGGTGGCGACGCTGCGGCGGCGGGTGCCGCGGCGACTGGTCGCTGCGGCCCTGGTCGGCCTGCTCCTGGCGCGATGCGCCGTCGCCGGGCGGCTGGCGCCGTGGCCGCCGCCCGGCTGGCGCCTGGTCGCCTGCGACATCGGTCAGGGCGACGCCCTCGTGCTGTCGGCGGGACCGGGCACCGCGGTGCTGGTCGACGCCGGCCCCGATCCGGCCCTGCTGACCCGCTGCCTCTCCGACCTCGGCGTGCGACGGATACCGGTGGTCATTCTCAGCCACTTCCACGCTGATCACGTCGAGGGGCTGCCGGCCGTGCTCGGCCGGCTTCCGGTGGGGGAGGTACTCGGCAGTCCGCTGGGGGAACCCGTTCTCCAGCGGCATCGGGTCCAACAGTGGACCCGGCGGGCCGGTGTGCCGCTGCGAACGGCCGTCATCGGCTCCCGGGCACAGGTGGGGGCGGTCTCTTGGACGGTCCTGGCTCCGCGCACCGTGTTGCACGGCACCGAGAGCGATCCCAACAACGCGAGCCTGGTGCTCTCCGCACGGGTGGGGGAGGTGACCATCCTGCTCACCGGGGATGTGGAGCCGCCGGCCCAGCGGGTGTTGACCGGCAGCCCGGAGGATCGGACGGCGCTACGAGCCGACGTGCCCCATCACGGCGCCGCGGATCAGGACGCCACCTTCCTCGCTGCGACCGGGGCCCGATTCGCCCTGATCAGCGTCGGCACCGGGAACAGCTATGGTCATCCCGCGCCGTCCACCCTGCGGACGCTGCGCCGGTCCGGCATGGCCGTCGCCCGGACCGACCGCGACGGCGCGGTGGCGGTGGTCGCCACGGTGGCACCCGCCGGGTCCGCCGAGTCCGGGTCGCTGGCGGGAGCCGCCTCCGGGCCGGGGGCGCGAGTCCGCGTCTCGGTGGTGCTCCGCCGGCCCGGGGGCGGATCGTGACATGCTCACCTGCGTGTCCTCCTCTGCGCTGCCGCCGCTCGTGCTCGTCACCGGCGACGAGGATCTACTCGTCGGTCGAGCGGTGCGCGGGGTTCTCGACGCGGCTCGGGCCCGTGATCCCGATGTCGAGATCGTCGACCGGGCTGCCGGTGAGCTCAGCGAGGCCGATCTGATCGACCTCGGCGCCACCTCGATGTTCGGAGGTGGCCGGGTGATGGTCGTCCGCGGCGCGCAGGACCTCGCCGAGGATCTGCGTGACGCGTTGTTGGAGTACATCGCTTGTCCGCTCGACGACGTCGTGCTCGTCGTCGTCCACAGCGGCGTGGTGAAGAACCGCAAACTCGCGGACGTGCTGAAGACCGCGGGAGCGCGGGTCGTGCCGGCAGCGAAGATCACCAAGCCGCGGGAGCGTCACGATTTCGTCGTCGCCGAGGTGCGGCGTCTCGGCGGCCGGGTCAGCGACGGCGCGGTGCGTGCCCTGCTCGACGCGGTCGGTGGTGATCTGCGTGAGCTCGCCGCCGTTTGCGATCAACTCGTGGCCGACACCGACGGGCTGATCGACGAAGCCGCGGTGGCCCGTTTCCACCGGGGCCGGGCCGAGGCCAGCGGGTTCGCCGTCGCGGACGCGATCATCGGCGGCGACCTGCCGCAGGCGTTGACGCTGCTGCGTCAGTCCCTGGAGGGGGGTACCGCGGCCGTACTGGTCTCCAGTGCCGTTGCCGGTGGTCTGCGTGACCTCGCCCGGGTGGCGTCCGCGGGTCCCGGCTCGAAGTGGGATCTCGCCCGAGCCCTGGGTATGCCGGACTGGAAGGTCGAGAAGGCGCAGCGCTCCGCCCGAGCATGGTCGGACCGGGGTCTCGGCCAGGCCCTGCGGGCGGCCGCCGAGGCCGACGCCGGCGTCAAGGGCGCTGCGGTTGACGCCGGTTACGCCTTGGAGAAACTGTTGCGTGAGGTCGCCGTGGCCAGGTTGGTCGGGCGGGCCCGGGTGGCCGGGAGCCATGGATGACCGACGGTCCGGGGACGGCTGACGGTCCGGGAGCCGGTGCCGGCATCGTCGTGGCTACTCAGCCGGCCGCCGACCCCGAGGCCCCGCCGCCGGGTGGCTGGTTCGGCCTGCGGGTGCTACCGGCGGGCTGGATGCGGGGGCTGCTCATGATCTTGACTGGGCTGGTCACGGTGGTGATCGCACTCGGTGATCTCGCGAGCGCCTGGGTGGTCGGTGTCCTCCCGCTGACCGTCGGCGCGATGGTTGCTTATCACGAAGTGCTTGAGCGACTGATCCGGCCGGACGAGGTCTCGGCGGAACCGGCCCCACAGCAGCCCGGAGCCCGTTCCACGCCGTGCGGCGGGCTCTGACCGGGCGAGAGGCCCGACCAGCGGGTGGGCACGCGGAAAGGCCGGGGCGCCTGCGGCGCCCCGGCTGGAGGAAGACGACTCAGCTGGCGGCCAGGTTGGCGTGCGCGCGAGCCAGTGCCGACTTCTTATTGGCGGCCTGGTTGGCGTGAATGACACCCTTGCTGACGGCCTTGTCCAGCTTGCGGGACGCGATCCGCAGCGTCTCGCCGGCGCGCTCGACGTCACCGGCATCCACGGCGTCGCGGAAGCGACGCACGTGCGTCTTGAGTTCCGACTTCACAGCCTTGTTGCGCAGCCGCCGCTTCTCGTTGGTGAGGTTGCGCTTGATCTGCGACTTGATGTTGGCCACGCGGGAGAACCTCTGATTTGTCGAGTCGGGGTGGTGCGGACACGTCATAGTACGGGTACCGGCCGTGCCCGGTGATCCGGCATATCTCGCTGGCTCCTGGGAGCAGCAGGTACCGCGGAGAACCGACTGCCTCCGGCGACCGGCGCCGCACGGAATGGCGACCAGATCATGACCGGACAGGTCATGATCGACCAGATCATGACCGGACGACGACGCGGCCCGTCACAGTGGCACTCAGATTATCAAACCCCCGCGCGGCGGCGCACCGGCGCAACGTTGCGCGCGGCTCCTGGCACGATGAAGGTGGTCGACCCAGATATCGGCACGGGCGGCTCCACCGTGATCACCGCGAGCGAAACGAGAACCCTCCGCGTGTCCACAGCCCCGCACCTGGCGCCCGGCGCCGACCCGACGATGATCCGCAACTTCTGCATCATCGCCCACATTGACCACGGCAAGTCGACTCTTGCCGATCGGATGCTTGGTGTGACCGGTGTCGTGGAGGCGCGCAACATGCGCGCGCAGTACCTCGACCGCATGGACATCGAGCGTGAGCGCGGGATCACCATCAAGGCCCAGAACGTGCGCCTGCCGTGGCGGGCCGACGATGGTCGGGACTACATTCTGCATCTCATCGACACGCCGGGCCACGTTGACTTCAGTTACGAGGTGAGCCGTTCGCTCGCGGCCTGCGAGGGCGCGGTGCTGCTGGTCGACGCGGCCCAGGGCATCGAAGCGCAGACCCTGGCGAACCTGTACCTGGCGATCGAGAACGACCTGACCATCGTTCCCGTACTCAACAAGATCGATCTTCCGGCGGCCCAGCCGGAGAAGTACGCCGAGGAGATCGCGACGATCATCGGCTGCGAGCCGGGCGAGGTGCTTCGCGTGTCCGGCAAGACCGGCCAGGGGGTGCCGGAGCTGCTCAACGAGATCGTGCGCCGGGTGCCCGCCCCGGTCGGCGATCCGGACGGTCCGGCTCGTGCGATGATCTTCGACAGCGTCTACGACATCTATCGCGGCGTCATCACCTATGTGCGGGTGGTCGATGGCACGCTGACCACCCGCGACCGGTGTCTGATGATGTCGACCGGCGCGAGCCACGAGACCCTCGAGGTAGGTGTCATCTCGCCGGACCCCCATCCGACCGGGTCGCTGTCGGTCGGCGAGGTCGGCTACGTCATCCCCGGGGTCAAGGACGTCCGGCAGGCCCGGGTCGGCGACACCATCACCACTACCCGGCGGCCGGCGACGGAGATGCTCGGTGGCTATCGGGATCCGTTGCCGATGGTGTACTCCGGGTTGTATCCGATCGACGGCAGCGAGTATCCAGCGTTGCGCGAGGCTCTCGACAAGCTTCAGCTCAACGACGCCGCCCTGACCTACGAACCGGAAACCTCCGCGGCACTGGGGTTCGGATTCCGGTGCGGCTTCCTGGGCCTGCTGCATCTGGAGATCGTCCGGGAGCGGCTGGAGCGCGAGTTCAACCTCACCCTCATCTCCACGGCCCCGAACGTCGTCTACCGGGTGGTCATGGAGGACCGTTCCGAGATCATAGTGACCAACCCCAGTGACTGGCCGGGCGGGAAGATCGCCGAGGTGTACGAGCCCGTCGTCGAGGCGATGCTGCTGCTGCCGACCGACTTCGTCGGGGCGGTGATGGAACTGTGCCAGGGCCGGCGCGGCGTCCTGAAGGGGATGGACTATCTGTCGACCGACCGGGTGGAACTCAAGTACACGCTGCCTCTCGGTGAGATCATCTTCGACTTCTTCGACGCCCTGAAGTCCAGGACCCGGGGCTATGCCAGCCTCGACTACGAGTCGGCCGGGGAGCAGTTGGCCGATCTGGTGAAGGTCGACATCCTGTTGCAGGGGGAGACCGTCGATGCCTTCTCGGTGATCGTGCACCGTGAGAAGGCCTACGCCTACGGCGTGTCCATGACGACCAAGCTGCGCGAGCTGATTCCGCGCCAGCAGTTCGAGGTGCCGATCCAGGCGGCGATCGGCAGCCGGATCATCGCGCGGGAGAACATCCGCGCCATCCGCAAGGACGTGCTCGCCAAGTGCTACGGCGGCGACATCACCCGCAAGCGCAAGCTGCTCGAGAAGCAGAAGGAGGGCAAGAAGCGGATGAAGACGATCGGTCGGGTCGAGGTGCCGCAGGAGGCCTTCATCGCGGCGCTGTCCACGGACACCGGCAAACCGGCGGTGAAGTGAGTCCGGTGCGGGGCCGACGCGGGACCGTGGTGCCATCCGCCTGTTCAGTGAGTCGGCCGTTCAGCGGGTCGACAGGGGGCTGGCCGGGAGGCGGATCGGTTCGGTGGCCGGTTCGGAGAACGACAGGTCCGTGACAGGGGCGGCGGCGCTGGAACGGTACACGGTGGTTCGGGGCGGGAGCAGTTCGAAGATCTCGTCGAGAACGGCCCTGGCGTCGTCGTCCATGACCGGATCTTTTCGCACCGGCGTCGATCGGTCCATGGTGAACCACCCATATTTTCCCTTCTGTGCCCAATGATGACAAAATGTCATTACATCCGGCCAGCATCGCCGAAGTGGGTATTCCGGCCTTATCCCCAGGTGGTCCTCGTGTGGCCACCCCTGGCCCGCCCGCGTGGTTGGCAAACGTAGCGTTGCCGCGAGAGCACACGTTGGGGGCACACTGGGGGCATGCCACAAAAGCCTCCCGACGGCTGGCTCCCGCCGGACGACGGTGCCCTCCCGGCGGCCGCGCTGGCCGAGGTGACCCGGCGGCCGTTCGGGGTCTACGTGCATGTGCCCTATTGCGCGGCGCGCTGCGGCTACTGCGACTTCAACACCTACACGGCGGCCGACCTAGGCGGCGCCCTGGTGTCGTCGGTGGGCCTCACGACGTTCGTCGACATCGCGACCGGCGAGGTCCGGCTCGCGCGTACCGTGCTTGGTGAGCAGGAGCTGGTGGTCTCCACGGTCTTCGTCGGTGGCGGCACGCCGACCCTGTTGACCGCCGACGATCTCGGGCGGCTGTTGCGGATCCTGGACGACGGGTTCGGGCTGGCGCCCGACGCGGAGATCACCACCGAGGCGAATCCGGAGTCGGTGGATCCGGCGCAACTGGAGCAGCTGCGCGCCGCCGGTTACACCCGGATCTCCTTCGGGATGCAGAGTAGCCGTCCGCACGTCCTCGCCGCCCTGGACCGGCGGCACACCCCCGGCCGCGTGCCCGAGGTGATGCGCTGGGCCCGCAAGGCGGGCTTTGACCAGGTCAGCCTGGACCTCATCTACGGGGCTCCGGGCGAGTCGGAGGCGGACTGGGCGGCGAGCCTGGACGCGGCGATCCAGCTCGGCCCGGACCACGTCAGTGCCTACGCGCTGACGGTTGAGGAGGGCACGAAACTGTCCCGCCGGGTCCGCCGGGGCGAGCTGCTCGAACCCGACGACGACCTGCTTGCCGACCGCTACCTGCAGGCCGATGACGCTCTGTGCGCGGCCGGCCTGACCGGCTACGAGGTCAGCAACTGGTCGCGGGGGGCCGATACCCGGTGTCGGCACAATCTGGGGTACTGGCGCGGAGATCACTGGTGGGGGATCGGTCCGGGCGCGCACAGCCACGTCGGCGGGGTGCGATGGTGGAACGTGCGTCATCCGGCGGAGTACGCGGCCCGGCTGGGGGCCGGGCGCAGTCCCGCGGCCGCCTGGGAGGAGCTCGACGCGCAGGCCCGCCGGGTCGAGCGGGTCATGCTGGGCGTCCGGTTGGCCGAGGGACTGGCCGTCGGTGAGCTGGACGGGCCCGGCCTGGAGGCCGCCGCCGGGCTCGCGAAGTCCGGCCTGGTGGAACCCGGTGCCCTGGAGTTCGGCCGGGTGCGTCTCACCCGTCGCGGTCGCCTGCTCACCGACACGGTCGTGCGAGCCCTGCTGCCCGACTGACGCCGCTGCCCGACTGACGCCGCTGCCCGACCGGCGGCCGTCCGGTGGCCCGATCGGGCGGGACCGGAACCTGGGTACCGGCATGCTCGTTTCGTTACGAGGACGTCGCCGGGCCCTCACCGGTCATTCGCGGGGTGGCTCATGTTCTGTGCTTCGACCTGAGCAGGCGGCTACACTTGGCACTCACTGCGGCCGAGTGCCAAGTTGGGTGTCCGCCGCTGCACACACCGTGGCCCGGCCACGTCCCGCCTGGTGAAGGGGGTGCGACCGCGTGCTGGAGGATCGGCGGCTCGAAGTCCTTCGGGCGATTGTTGAGGACTTTGTGCTGAGCAACGAGCCGGTGGGTTCCAAGGCGCTGGCGGAGCGGCATAATCTCGGTGTATCACCAGCTACTGTCCGTAATGACATGTCCGCCCTGGAGGAAGAGGGGTATATCACACAGCCCCATACCAGCGCAGGACGGATACCGACGGACAAGGGCTACCGGTTGTTCGTGGACCGGTTGTCGGGGGTGAAGCCGCTGTCCCGGGCCGAACGTCGGGCGATCCAGAGCTTCCTGGAGGGTGCCGTCGACCTGGACGACGTGGTGCGCCGCTCCGTGCGGCTGCTCGCCCAGCTCACCCGGCAGGTGGCCGTCGTGCAGTACCCCTCCTTGTCGAGCAGCAGCATCCGGCACATCGAGGTTGTCACGCTCGGCCCGTACCGCCTGCTGATGGTCCTCATCACCGACACCGGCCGGGTCGAGCAGCGTATCGTCGACAGCCTCGTACCCGTTGACGACGAGGTCGCCGGCGAGCTGCGTTCCGTGCTCAACTGCGCGCTGGCCGGCCGGCGCTTGGTCGACGCCCCCGACATCGTCGCGGCCCTGCCCGACAGCACCCGCTCCGAGCTGCGCCCCTACCTGACCACGGTGGCCGGTGCCGTGCTGGAGTCGCTGGTCGAGCGGCAGGAGGAGCGCATCGCGATGGCTGGGACGGCGAATCTCACGCGGTCCCCGGTCGACTTCGCCGACTCGTTGCGGTCGATACTTGAGGCATTGGAAGAACAGGTCGTGCTGATGAAACTCATCGGCTCGGCGCGGGAGACCGGTACTGTAACGGTACGGATCGGTCGCGAAACGGATGTGGACGCCCTCCGGTCCACCGCGGTGGTGGCCACGGGATACGGTCGTGGTCCCTTCGCGCTGGGTGGGATGGGGGTGCTCGGCCCGATGCGCATGGACTATCCGGGGACGATGGCGGCCGTCCGGGCCGTCGCCAAATACGTGGGTGAACTCTTGGGTGCCGACTGATGGCAGTGGATTATTACGCCGTTCTGGGCGTACGCCGGGAAGCGTCGAACGACGAGATCAAGCGGGCCTACCGCAAACTGGCCCGTGAGCTGCATCCGGATGTCAATCCAGATCCGGATGCACAGCAGCGCTTCCGGGGCGTCACGGCCGCGTACGAGGTGCTCTCTGACCCGGAGAAGCGCCAGATCGTCGACCTGGGCGGCGATCCGCTCGCGCCCGGTGGCAGTGGCAGTGGCGGTGGCGGTTCGCCGTTCGGCGCCGGTTTCGGCGGCCTCGGTGACATCATGGACGCCTTCTTCGGCGGCGGGTCGAGCCGTGGGCCCCGGTCCCGGGTCCGGCGCGGCAACGACGCGCTGCTGCGCATCGAGCTCGACCTGTCCGAGACCGCGTTCGGCGCCACGCGCGAGATCACCGTGGACACGGCGGCGGTGTGCTCGACGTGTACCGGTGCCGGTGCGGCTCCCGGCGCGCACCCGTCGACCTGCGGCACCTGCGGCGGGCGGGGCGAGGTCCAGCAGGTCACCCGTTCCTTCCTCGGTCAGATGGTGACCTCCCGGCCCTGCCCGCGGTGTTCGGGTACCGGCACCGTGATCGAGCATCCCTGCCGGGACTGCGGCGGCGACGGCCGGGTGCGCAAGCGCCGGACGCTCACCGTGAAGATCCCCTCCGGGGTCGAGGACGGCATGCGCATCCGGCTGTCGGGCGAGGGCGAGGTCGGGCCCGGCGGTGGGCCGCCCGGTGACCTTTACGTCGAGGTCTCCGAGAAGCAGCACCCGGTTTTCACCCGGGAGGGCGACGATCTGCACTGTGAGCTGCCGCTGCCGATGACCTCGGCGGCGCTCGGCACTTCCGCCACGCTGGAGACCCTCGACGGCACCGAGACCATCGCCGTGAAGCCCGGCACCCAGCCCGGTGAGGTCATCAAGCTCGCCGGCCGCGGGGTTCCGCATCTGCGGGCCGCCGGGCGCGGTCATCTGCACATCCACATCAACGTCGAGACTCCGACGAAGCTGGACGGCGAGCAGGAGCGGCTGCTACGAGAGCTGGCGAAGCTGCGCGACGAGGAGACACCGGCCGTCGTGGGCGGATCCGCCGGCGGCGCGGCGGGGCTATTCCGGCGGCGGGGCACGCGCCGCGGCCGTTAGCCCGGTCATCGGCCGTGACCGCTGCGGAGAGGATGTATCCTGACCAGCGCCCTGTTCCGGCTGTCGCCGCTGCCGATCGCGGACTCGTTCACCCTCGCCGGTCCGGAGGGTCGCCATGCGGCCATGGTGCGCCGGCTGTGGCCGGGGGAGCCGGTCGACGTGACCGACGGTCTCGGCCGTGCGGTGGAGTGCGAGGTCGTTGCCGCCCGGCGGGATGAGATCGACTGCGCGGTCCGGCGCCGGGTCGCCGCCGCGGCCCCGAGCCCCCGGCTGGTTGTCGTGCAGGCCCTTGCCAAGGGGGATCGGGGCGAGCGGGCGGTGGAGATGCTGACCGAGGTCGGTGTCGACGAGATCGTCCCGTGGTCGGCGGCCCGGTCCGTGGCCCGCTGGGAGGGTGTCCGTGGCGTGCGGGCCCGGGAACGCTGGGTCAGAGCCGCGGAGGAGGCGTCGAAGCAGTCCCACCGACTGCACTGGCCGGTGGTGGGCGAGTTGGCCGGCCTGAAGGAGGTTGTCGAGCGGGTGCGGGCGGCGGCGCTTGCCGTCCTCCTGCACGAGGATGCGACCATACCGTTGGTTGGCCTGGCTCGCTCGGTTGAGCTGCCGGAGCGAGTGGCTCCGGCCGCCTTGGCGGCGGAGCTGGTGCTCGTCGTGGGCCCCGAGGGAGGGGTGTCCGAGTTGGAACTGGCCACGCTGGGCGAGGCCGGAGCGATCGTGTCGCGGCTCGGTTCGACGGTGCTGCGCACATCCACCGCCGGCGTCGTGGCCGCGGCGGTCGTGTTCGCGGACCTCGGTCGTTGGGACGGCCTGGCGCGATGATGGATAGACTGGTCAGGTAGCGTCCGTGGTCCGCCTCGCTGGGTGGTCCCTCCGGCTGGAGGGGTTCTGTCCGGTGTCGGCCGTCCGCGCCGCGCCGCCCACCGCGATCATCAATCCTGAGAGGTGCCCCGGCCTCGCTGGCCGCTCTTTATGCCCGAATCCGTTATGCCACCCGTCGCGCCCGACACCAGGGTCCAGACGCGCATTGTCGTACCCGGTCCGCACAGCATGGTGAGTCTGCTCGGTCACCAGGATCAGCTGCTCCGTACCATCGAGAAGGCTTTCTCCTCGGATATCCACGTGCGTGGCAACGAGATCACCATTACCGGCGCTCCGGCTGAGAACGAGCTCGCCGCCAGGTTGTTCGCCGAGCTCATCGCGCTGCTCGACGCCGGGACGGAGCTCAGCCCGCAGCATGTCGACCATTCGCTGGCGATGCTGCGCAGCGGCGCGGAGGAGCGGCCGGCCGAGGTTCTCACCCTCAACATCCTCTCCAGCCGGGGCCGGACGATACGGCCGAAGACGTTGAACCAGAAGCGGTACGTCGACGCGATCGACCAGCACACCATCGTTTTCGGGATCGGGCCGGCCGGCACCGGCAAGACCTACCTCGCCATGGCGAAGGCCGTTCAGGCGTTGCAGGCCAAGAAGGTGAACCGGATCATTCTGACCCGCCCCGCGGTCGAGGCGGGGGAACGCCTCGGATTCCTGCCGGGGACCCTGTACGAGAAGATCGATCCCTACCTGCGGCCGCTCTACGACGCGTTGCATGACATGATCGATCCGGACTCGATCCCGCGGCTGATGCAGAGCGGCACGATCGAGGTGGCCCCACTGGCCTACATGCGCGGCCGGACGCTGAACGACGCCTTCATCATCCTCGACGAGGCCCAGAACACCTCGCCGGAACAGATGAAGATGTTCCTCACCCGGCTCGGCTTCGGCGCGAAGATCGTCGTTACCGGGGACGTGACCCAGGTCGACCTCCCCAGCGGCACCCGCAGCGGGCTGCGGGTGGTCCGGGAGATCCTCGACGGCCTCGACGACGTCCATTTTGCATCCCTGACCAGCTCCGATGTGGTTCGGCACCGGCTCGTGAGCGAGATCGTCGACGCCTACGCCCGCTGGGACGCGGCCAGTGCGCCGCCACCCGCTCCGGCCCGGTCTGCTCGTCGGGACCGACGGTGACCGTCGCCGCGGTCGGAGAGGACCGCTGATGGCCGTATTCGTTGCCAACGAGTCGGGCGCGAGTGACGTCGACGAGGTGAGGCTGGCCGCGCTCGCCCGGTTCGTGCTCGACGCGATGAAGGTGAACCCGCTCGCCGAGCTCTCGGTGATGCTGGTGGAGCCGAAGGCGATGACCGATCTGCACGTCCGGTACATGGGCGAGGAGGGTCCGACCGACGTCCTGTCCTTCCCGCAGGACGACGCCTTTGACGCCTCGTGGTCGGAGTCGGTCGACGACGATCCGACCACCCTGCTCGGCGACGTCGTGCTGTGCCCGGACGTCGCGCGGCGGCAGGCGGAGCAGGCCGGTCACTCCTTCGATCGCGAGTTGTCCCTGCTGTGCACCCACGGCATCCTGCACCTGCTCGGCTACGACCACGCCGAGCCGGACGAGGAACGCGAGATGTGGAAGGTACAGAGCCAGCTGCTCGCGTCGTGGGACGGCGCGGACGGCGCGGACGGTGCCCGCGGTGCCGCGGACGGCGGCGAGGGCCGCCGTGGTGACCAGGGCCGTGGCGGTGGCGCCGGAGAGCCCCCTGCCGCGCCCGCACGCTGACCCGGCACAAGAGGGGTCCGCATGAGTTCCAGTGATCTTTTTCTCGTCTTCATCGCCGTGATGGGCTCGCTTGCTGCGGCGGGTCTCGGCGGCATCGACGCGGCCCTGACCCGGGTCTCCCGGGTGACGGTCGAGGGTTTCTCCCGCCAGGGCCGGGCCGGCGCCCGGAACCTGGCGACCGTCGTGGCCGATCCGGGCCGCTACCTCGCGCTGCTGCTGCTCCTGCGCATCGTCGCGGAGATGCTCGCTGCGGCCTGTATCACGGTGCTGTTCGTGCACGCCTACGGGGCCGGGTTCGCCGCGATCGGCCTCGGGACGCTGGCCTCGACCCTGGTCGCGTACATCCTCGTCGGGGTGATGTTCCGCACCCTCGGCCGCCAGCACGCCCCTGCGGTGGCGTTGGCCAGCGCCGGTCTCACGGTCCGGCTGGCGCGGATCTTCGGGCCGTTGCCCCGGCTGCTGATCGCGTTCGGCAACGCGGTCACCCCCGGCCCTGGTTTCCGGGATGGTCCCTTCGCATCCGAGGCCGAGCTGCGCGATCTCGTCGACCTCGCCGAGGAGAACGAGGTCATCGAGCGCGAGGAACGCGACATGATCGCGTCGGTGTTCGAGCTCGGGGACACCCTGGTGCGCGAGGTGATGGTGCCGCGTCCGGACATGGTCTTCATCGAGTCGACGAAGACCGTCCGGCAGGCTCTCGCGCTGGCCCTGCGCAGCGGCTTCTCGCGGATCCCCGTCATCGGGGAGAGCGTCGACGACGTGGTGGGGATCGCCTTCCTCAAGGACATGGTCCACCGGGAACGGGAGGGGGGCGAGGATGGTGCGATCGCCGAGATCATGCGTTCACCCGCACTCGTGCCCGAGAGTAAGCCCGCGGACGACCTGCTCCGTGAGATGCAGGCGTCGCGTACCCACATGGCGATCGTCATCGACGAGTACGGTGGAACCGCCGGACTCGTCACCATCGAGGACATCCTCGAGGAGATCGTTGGTGAGATCACCGACGAGTACGACAACGAGGTTCCGCCGGTGGAGTGGATCGACGCCAACACCGCGCGGGTGACCGCCCGGCTCGACGTCGACGATCTGGCGAAGCTGTTTGACTTCGACGTGGACGACCTGCCCGGTGCGGATGACAGCCTCACCGTCGGTGGCCTGCTGGCCACGGCCCTGGGACGGGTGCCCATCCCGGGTGCGACGGTCACGGTCGGTGGGTTGCGGCTGTCGGCGGAACGGGCCGCCGGCCGACGTAACCAGATTGGCACCGTGGTCGTCCAGCGGTTGCCGCATCCGTCGAACGGCGACGACGGCTCGCAGCCTCCCCGATCCGACGACGGCGGCGAACCCGTGCGCAGCTCGTCGTCGGACAGAAAGGTGAATTCGTGACCGCCGACGCGACCCGGTCGGGAACCGTGCCTGCCGATGGCAACTCGGCCGACGGCGCCCCGGCTCTCGACCTCGCCGCAGAGGACGCGAAGCTCGTGGTGCTGGCCAGGGCGGCGCGGCTGCGTGCCTACGCCCCCTCGGGCGACCCTGCGGAGGGGGCGGCGCTGCGCGACACCGACGGTCGCACCTATGCGGCGGCGACTCTCGGCCTGGGCCGGGCCGAGCTAGCGATCTCGGCGCTGCGCGCGGCGGTGGCCGCCGCGGTGTCCAGTGGCGCCCGCCGGTTCGAAGCCGCCGCGGTGGTCACGCAGAAGGACGAGCTCGACCGCGCCGACCTGGCGACGTTGGCCGAGTTCGGCGCCGGGATCCCGGTGTTCCTCGCCGGCTCGGACGGCGTCGCCCGGACCAGGGTGACCACCTAGCGTGTCGACAACGACCTCGGTGCCGTTCCGGGCCGGCTTCGCCTGCCTCGTCGGACGACCCAACGCCGGCAAGTCGACGCTGACGAACGCGCTGGTAGGGACGAAGGTCGCCATCACCAGCGGGCGACCACAGACCACTCGGCACGCCATCCGCGGCATCGTCCACCGCGACGACGCCCAGCTCGTCCTGGTCGATACCCCGGGGCTGCACCGGCCGCGCACGCTGCTCGGGCAGCGGCTCAATGACGTGGTGCGGGCCACGCTGTCCGAGGTCGACGTCGTCGGTTTCTGCATGCCCGCGGACGAGCCGGCCGGCCGGGGGGACCGCTCCATCGCCGAGGAGCTGTCCCGGCTGCCCAAGCGCACCCCGGTGGTCGCCATCCTCACCAAGACAGACCGGGTCGCCGATCCCGATCGGATCGGCGCCCGTCTGCTCGAGATCGCCGGGCTCGGCGAGTTCAGTGACATCGTTCCAGTCAGCGCGGTGCGCTCCTACCAGGTCGACGTGCTTGCCGACGTGCTTGTCGCCCGGCTGCCCGCCGGGCCTGCGCTGTACCCCGGTGGGGAGCTGACCGACGAACCGGAACAGGTGATGGTCGCCGAACTCGTCCGTGAGGCGGCTTTGGAGGGGGTCTGCGACGAGTTGCCGCACTCGCTCGCCGTCGTGGTGGAGGAGATGGTCTCCCGGGAGGGCAGGCCGGCGCAGCGTCCTCTCCTCGACGTCCGGGTGAACGTCTTCGTCGAGCGGCCCAGCCAGAAGGCGATCGTCATCGGGACCGGCGGATCCCGCCTCAAGGAGGTCGGTTCCCGCGCCCGCACGCAGATCGAGGCGCTGCTCGGTACCCCGGTCTTCCTCGATCTACACGTCAAGGTCGCCAAGGACTGGCAGCGCGATCCGCGCCAGCTGCGTCGCCTGGGGTTCTGAGCCGGCTCGCCGCCGGCCCCACCGAGGCGCCGCCGGCACCGCATCCATGCCGCATCCATGCCGCATCCATGCCGCATCCATGCCGCATCCATGCCGCAATGTACTGCCATACCTACCCCCCGGCTATGGACCGGGATGTCCTGCGGGTTCCTCAGGAGAACATCCGGCCGGTACCGGCCATCTGCCGGGCGACCTCGCTTCACCGCATGAAATCGGGACCGTGCAACCATGGGCGGGTGCCGGTGTATCGCGACGAAGGTGTCGTCCTACGCACGGCCCCCCTCGCCGAGGCCGACCGCATCATCACCGTGCTCACCCGTCGGACCGGTCGGGTGCGGGCCGTCGCCAAGGGTGTCCGCAAGACGTCCTCGCGGTTCGGGTCGCGGCTGGAGCCGGGCACGTACGTCGATCTGCTGCTGCATTCCGGCCGGGCGCTGGACACGGTCACCCAGGCGGACATCATCTCTCCCTACGGCGCCACGATCGCCGTTGACTACCCGAGGTACACTGCGGCCGCGGTGATGCTCGAGACCGCCGAGCGGTTGACCAGCGAGGAACGCCAGCCCGCCCTGCGGCTGTTCCTCCTGCTCGTGGGTGGTCTGCGTACGCTCGCCGGCGGCGAGCGCCCACCCGCGCTCGTCCTCGACGCGTTCCTCTTGCGGGCGCTCGCGGTGTCCGGGTATGGGATGGCCCTGGACCACTGCGCGCGTTGCGGTGGGCCCGGGCTGCACCTGTCGTTGTCCGTGCCGGGCGGCGGCGTAGTGTGCCCGCAATGTCGCCCGCACGGTGCGGCGTCGGTGTCCGCGGGTGCGGTGCGGCTGCTCGCGGATCTGTTGCGCGGTGACTGGGACGGTGCACTGGTCAGTGACGCCCGCGCCCGGC
>NZ_CDWWXB010000003.1:21105-25674 GCF_977971855.1 Frankia sp. CoWAU3
GGCGGAAAGCGGCGGTGGGTGCGTCCGGCGCGACCCGGCGCCGACGGGGGGACGATGTGGTGATGGCTGGGACCGGCAGGACGGATTGCGGCTTGAAGCCGCCCCGGACGGGTGCGGGGAGGTAGGCGGTGGCGCTGCGTAATGATGTGAAGACGCGGTTTCGCGATCCGCATCCCCATCCCTCCGGCGCGCGACCTCCGGTCCTGCCGTCGCGTCTCGTCCCGCGGCATGTGGGCATCGTCATGGACGGCAACGGACGGTGGGCGAAGATGCGCGGGCTGGCGCGAACAAAAGGACACGAGGCCGGCGAGGACGCCCTGTTCGACTGCGTCGAGGGCGCAATCGAGCTCGGGGTCCGATGGTTGTCGGTGTTCGCCTTCTCCACGGAGAACTGGAAACGGTCACCGGACGAGGTGGCGTTCCTGATGCGCTTCACCGATGGGGTGTTCGGCCGGCGCATCGAGGACATGCACGCGCTCGGTGTGCGGGTTCGCTGGGCGGGTCGTCGTCCCCGGCTGTGGGGGAACGTGATCAGGCGGCTGGAGTCGTCCGAGGAACGTACCCGTGACAACGACCGGCTCACCTTGGTGATGTGCGTGAACTACGGCGGCCGGGCCGAGATCGCCGATGCCGCGGCGGCGATCGCCCGGGACGTGCGGGAGGGCCGGCTGCGCGTCGATCGGATCGATGAGGCGACCATCGGCCGTTACCTGGACGAGCCCGACATGCCCGATCTGGACCTCGTCATTCGGACTTCCGGGGAGCAGAGGCTCAGCAACTTCCTGCTCTGGCAGGCCGCCTATGCCGAGTTCTCGTTCGTCGAGACGCTCTGGCCGGACTTCGACCGGCGCGATCTGTGGTCCGCCTGTGAGGACTTCGCCCGACGGGACCGGCGCTACGGCGGAACCGTCGCCCATCACGTCTGATGCCCGGGCCCGACGTTCCGACCGGACGCGACGTTCCGACCGGACCCGACGCTTCCCCCGTGCCCGACTGGGCGGTGCCGACGGCCGGTGCTCCGGTCGTCGCCCAGATCGCCTTCGCCGTGCCTGGGGACGCCGTGCCTGGGGACGCCGTGCCGGGCGGTGCGGGGTTCGCCGCGGCGGCACGTCCGGCGCTCGACGCGCTCGCCCGGGCCCCGGGATTCCGTGGTGGGCGGATCGCCCAGGCGCTCGACGAACCCGGCTCGTGGCTGATGACCACCGAGTGGGACGGGCCGGGCGCGTGGCGTCGCGCGTTGTCCGCCTTCGAGGTGCGGTACGCGCTGACGCCGCTGCTCGTCTTCGCGGTTGACGGGCCTGGCACCTTCGAGGTGCTGGTGTCGGTGGACGGGCCGGGCGGCTCGGCGCGGACCCATCGGTCCGACCGTACGCCGGACGCCGACACCGCGGCCCCCGGCGAGCCGCCGCGCTCCGTCGGTGCGCCGGGCGCCGGCCGGCCGTGACCAACCGCGGGATTGTCGGTGGGTACCGGTAGCCTCGACCCAGCATCATGGAATCTACGATCTATGGATTGTGGATCTATGGTTTGCAGATCTATTGATCATGAATTTATGGATCATGGATTCGGAGTGTCGATGTCCTGTGGACAGTCCCCTCCCTGATCGCCTGACCGCTCTCTTCGGACACCGGTCGCCGGCGGACCGGTGTCCGGTCTCCGGAGCCGGGGTGTCCCGCCCCACTCGTGACCGCGACAGCGAAATGCCGAGGCTCGCTCGATGTTGACCATGCAGGACGCGCTGCTGGCGCTGACCCGTTACTGGACCGACCGCGGCTGCATGATCGTGCAGCCGTTCAACACCGAGGTCGGCGCCGGTACGCTCAACCCAGCCACGGTGCTGCGGGTGCTCGGACCGGAGCCGTGGCGGGTCGCGTACGTCGAACCTTCGGTCCGTCCCGACGACTCCCGCTACGGCCACAACCCGAACCGGCTGCAGACCCACACCCAGTTCCAGGTCATCCTCAAACCGGATCCGGGTAACCCCCAGGAGCTCTACCTGGGTAGCCTCGCGGCGCTCGGCATCGACACCGCCGCCCACGATGTCCGGTTCGTCGAGGACAACTGGGCCTCGCCCGCGTTCGGTGCCTGGGGTCTGGGCTGGGAGGTCTGGCTCGACGGCCTGGAGATCACCCAGTTCACCTACTTCCAGCAGGCCGGTGGCCAGACGCTCGACACCGTCAGCGTCGAGATCACCTATGGCGTGGAACGCATCCTCATGGCCCTGCAGGGCGTCCGCCACTTCAGCGAGATCGCTTACGCCCCCGGCATCTCCTACGGCGAGGTGTTCGGCCAGGCCGAGTACGAGATGTCCCGGTACTACCTCGACGACGCCGACATCGACACCGTGCGCCGGCTCTACGCCGACTACGCCGCCGAGGCCCGCCGGCTCATCGACGCCCGGCTGCCCGTCCCCGCGCACTCCTACGTGCTGAAGTGCTCGCACGCCTTCAACATCCTCGACTCCCGGGGCGCGGTCTCTACCACCGAGCGGGCCACCTCCTTCGCGCAGATGCGCGGACTGTCGCGGGAGGTCGCGACGCTGTGGCGGGACCGCCGCGAGGAGCTCGGCCATCCCCTCGGGGCGGCCTCCCCGCCACCGGCCGCGGTGCCCGCCGCGGTGACCACCCGGGCCGAGGCGCCGGCCACCCTGCTGTTCGAGATCGGGACGGAGGAGCTCCCGGCGGCCGAGGTGACCCGGACCATCGAGGCGGTGCGCGCCGGCCTCGTTGAGCGGCTGGCGGCCACCCGCCTCACGCACGGTGCGGTCCGGGTGCTGGGCACTCCCCGGCGCATCGTGGCGATCGTTGACGAGGTGGCGCCCCGGGAGTCGGACGTCGAGCGGGTCGTCCGCGGCCCGCGCGTCTCGGCCGCCTACGACGCCGCCGGCGCGCCGACGAAGGCCGCCGTCGGGTTCGCGCGTGGTCAGGGTACGGATCCCGCCGGCCTCCAGGTCGTCACCCACCGCGGTGTCGAGCATGTCGCGCTCGTGCGCACCGAGGCCGGCCGGGACGCCGCCCGGGTGCTGGCCGGGGTGCTCGGTGAGCTGGTGGCGGGGCTGCGCGCGGAGCGCAACATGCGCTGGAACGATCCGACCTTGTC
The DNA here is from genome assembly GCF_977971855.1 of Frankia sp. CoWAU3. Taxonomy (NCBI): domain Bacteria; kingdom Bacillati; phylum Actinomycetota; class Actinomycetes; order Frankiales; family Frankiaceae; genus Frankia; species Frankia sp. CoWAU3. The sequence goes on from NZ_CDWWXB010000003.1 coordinate 24,205, forward strand.
GTTCAGCCGGCCGGTGCGCTGGCTGCTCGCCCTGCTCGGCGAGACCGTGGTGCCGGTGACGGTGTCGACGCTCGCGGCCGGTCGGACCACCCGCGGCCACCGGCGGGCCGGCTCCCCACCGCTCGACGTGCCGAGCGCGTCCGGCTACCCAGAACTGCTCGCTGCCCGGTCGATCCTGCTCGACCCGGTGGTTCGCCGCGAGCTCGTCGTCGGGGAGGCGGCCAAGCTCACCGCGGACTCCGGCGGTCACATCGACCTCGTCGCCGAGGCGGACGTGCTCACCGAGGTGGCGAACCTCGTCGAGTTCCCGTGCCCGATCCTCGGGTCCTTCGAGGAACGCTTTCTGGACCTGCCGGCGGAGATCCTCACCACCGTCATGCGCAAGCACCAGCGCTACCTGCCGGTGCGTGACGCCGCCGGGCGGCTGCTGCCGTCGTTCGTAGCCGTCGCCGATGGTAAGGTCGACCAAGCGCTGGTCCGCGCAGGCAACGAGGACGTCATCCGGGCCCGGTTCACCGACGCCGCCTTCTTCTACGACGCCGACATCACGGTGCCGCTCGAGACGTTCCGGGCGGAGCTCGCGAAGCTGACGTTCGAGCAGCGGCTCGGCTCCGTCGCGGACCGGGCCGACCGCATCGCGGCGCTGGCGCGTGACCTCGCCGAGGAGATCGACCTCGGTGAGGACGACCGGGCCACCTTGGGCCGGGCGGCCGCGCTCGCCAAGTTCGATCTGGCCACCCAGATGGTCATCGAGCTGTCGAGCCTCGCCGGCACGATGGCGCGGGAGTATGCCCGCCGGGCCGGTGAGCCCGAGGCAGTCGCCGTCGCCCTCTTTGAGATGGAGCTGCCCCGCCGGGCCGGTGACCAGCTGCCCGGTACCGCCCCCGGTGGCCTGCTGGCCCTCGCCGACCGGCTCGATCTGCTTGTCGGGCTGTTCGCGCTCGACGCGGCCCCCACGGGGAGTTCGGATCCGTTCGGGTTGCGCCGGGCCGCGCTCGGGGTCGCCGCGATCCTGGGCAGCCGGCCCGAGCTCGCCGGCCTCACCGTCACCGGCGCGCTGGCCCGCGCCGCCCGACTCACCCCGGTGCCGGTGTCCGCCGAGGCGCTCGAGGCCGCCGAGACGTTTGTCCGTGGCCGCTACGTCCAGCAACTACTCGATGCCGGGGTGGACCACCGCCTGGTCGGCGCGGTCGGGCCGCTCACCGGCACGCCGGCCCGCGCGGCCGCCACCTTGGTGACACTGCGGCAGCTCGTCCAGGGGGAGTCCGCACCCGCCGCCGGCTTCGCCGCCCTGGCCGCCGCGTTGCAGCGGGTCCGCCGGATTGTGCCGGCCGGGACCCCGGCGGTGCTCGACGCGCAGCGCCTCACCGAACCCGCCGAGATCGACCTGCTGGAGGTCGTGACAGCGCTCGCCCAGCGGCTCGCGTCCTCCGGTGCCGATTCGGCTGTCACCGCGGAGACGGCGGCCGG
>NZ_CDWWXB010000003.1:25943-27515 GCF_977971855.1 Frankia sp. CoWAU3
CCGGCCGCCGTCGACGTGTTCTTCGACGCGGTGATGGTGATGGCCGACGACCCGGCGGTGCGGGCGGCGCGGCTCGGTCTGCTGGCCTGGATCCGGGACCTGACGGCCGGAGCTCTCGACTGGGAGGCTCTCGGCTCGCTATCCGCTTCCGTTCGCTGATCATGGGCATTCTGGCTGCGCATACCGTTACCGCGGGTTAGCGTCTGGGTATCACTCCGGGGCGGAAGGGACGACCATGGCGCGCTACGTGTATGGCTTCCACCAGGGCAACAAGGACATGAAGGATCTTCTCGGTGGTAAGGGTGCGAACCTCGCCGAGATGACGAATCTCGGCCTGCCTGTCCCGCCCGGGTTCACTATCAGCACCCAGGCATGCCGGGAGTATCTTGTCGGTGGCGAACCGGTCGGGCTACGGGCGGAGATCGATCATCATCTTGCCGCCCTGGAGACCGCCCGGGGACGGCGGCTCGGCCAGGCCGACGATCCGCTGCTGGTGTCGGTGCGTTCCGGCGCGAAGTTCTCCATGCCCGGGATGATGGACACCATTCTGAACATCGGCCTGACCGATCAGGCCGTCTTGGGCCTGGCCGAGCAGTCAGGTTCGCCGCGGTTCGCCTGGGACTCCTACCGCCGGCTGCTGGCCATGTTCGGCCGGACCGTCCTCGGCGTCGGCGAGCCGTCGTTCGACGCGGCCCTCGAGGCGGCGAAGCGGGCCAAGGGCACCAGCAGCGACCTCGACCTCGACGAGAACGACCTGCGGGCGCTCGTCGCGACCTACCAGCGGATCGTGCTCGAGCGCACCGGCCGCCCCTTCCCCCAGGATCCCCGCGAGCAGCTGGATCTCGCGATCCGAGCGGTGTTCGACTCCTGGAACGGGCCGCGGGCCCGGCTGTACCGCCGTACCGAGCGCATTCCGGACGATCTCGGGACGGCAGTGAGCGTCGTCGCGATGGTGTTCGGCAACCTTGGAACGGACTCGGGCACCGGGGTGGCCTTCACCCGGGATCCGGGCAGCGGCGAACCCGGCGTGTACGGAGACTATTTGCCCAATGCCCAGGGCGAGGATGTGGTGGCCGGGAGCCGTAACCCGGTTCCCCTCGCCGAGCTGGAGCGGATCGACCCGGCATCCTTCACCGAACTGCGCGAGATCATGACGCGCCTGGAGAAGCACTACCGGGACCTGTGCGACATCGAGTTCACGATCGAACATGGCAGGTTGTGGATCCTGCAGACCCGCGTCGGCAAACGCACTGCCGCGGCGGCTTTCCGGATCGCCGCCACGCTCGCCGAAGGCGGTGTCATCGACGACGACGAGGCGCTGTGCCGGGTGAGCGGCGACCAGCTCGCCACCCTGATGTTCCCGCGCTTCGACGACACGGCCCGGCCCGCCCCGATCGCGACGGGAGTGAACGCCGCGCCCGGGGCCGAGGTGGGGGAGGCCGTCTTCGACGCCGCCGAGGCGGTGCGGGTGGCGGCCGAGGGCCGACCGGTCATCCTCGTCCGCCGCGAGACGAATCCCGATGACCTCGCGGGCATGCTCGCGGCGCGCGGAATCCTGACCTCCCGAGGCGG
>NZ_CDWWXB010000003.1:27801-31179 GCF_977971855.1 Frankia sp. CoWAU3
CGGCCGGGCGGGGACCTGGTCGCCGCCGTGGACCGGCTGATGCGGCACGCCGACCGGTCCCGCCGGCTGCGGGTCCGCGCGAATGCCGACACCGGGCCGGACGCCGCGCGGGCCCGCCGGTTCGGCGCTGCGGGCATCGGGCTGTGCCGCACCGAGCACATGTTCCTCGGGGATCGTCGTACCCTGGTCGAGCAGATGATCCTCGCGGGAACGCCGGCCGAGCGGACCGAGGCGCTCAGCCGGCTGCTTCCCCCGCAACGGGAGGATTTCGTCGAGATCTTCACCGCGATGGACGGTCTGCCCGTCACGGTCCGGCTGCTCGATCCGCCGTTGCACGAGTTCCTCCCGGACCTCACCGAGCTGTCCGTGTCGATCGCCGCCGCGGACGCCGCCGGAAGGCCGGTCGGCGACGCCGACCGGGCGAGGCTGGCGGTCCTGCGCAGCATGCACGAGACCAACCCGATGCTGGGTCGCCGCGGCGTCCGACTCGCTCTCACCGTCCCGGGGCTGGTGGAACTGCAGGCGCGGGCGATCGCCGAGGCGCTGGTGCGCTGCCGCAGCGTAGGCGGTGATCCCCGTCCCGAGATCATGGTTCCGTTCATCTCCACCGCGACGGAGCTGGATGCCATCCGGGACCGGGTGCGCGGGGTGCTGGCCGAGGTCGGCACCGAGAGCGGCCTGGAGATCGACCTGCCGATCGGCACGATGATCGAGGTTCCGCGGGCGGCGCTCACCGCGGACCAGATCGCCTGGCGCGCCGAGTTCTTCTCGTTCGGCACCAACGACCTCACCCAGCTGCTCTGGGGTTTCTCCCGGGATGACGTCGAGGCATCGTTGCTGCCGCGCTACCTTGACCTCGGCATCCTCGCCGGGTCGCCGTTCGCGTCGGTGGACCGCGACGGGGTGGGCGCCCTGATGAGGACGGCGGTCCGGGCTGGGCGGGGCGCTCGGCCCGATCTCGGCCTTGGCGTCTGTGGCGAGCACGGCGGTGATCCCGACTCCGTGCACTTCTTCGCCGAACTCGGGCTCGACTACGTCTCCTGTTCGCCGTTTCGGGTGCCGGTGGCCCGGCTGGAGGCCGGGCGTGCCGCGGTTCTTGGCCGGTCGACGGTCGGGTGAGTTTCCGCCTGGCTCGTTTCCTGCCCTTTCCGGGCCGGGATCCCGATCGGGGCTGGGCGGATGAAGGGGGCAGTTGCCCTGTGATGTCGGTCGTGTGCCCATAGGGACGCTACTGTTCGTTCGTGTGGGCCTGTCCCGTCCTCGTCTCATCGTCAACCCGTTTCGCGTGACCTGGTACCGCGTGCCATGGTGGCGTTGGATGATGCGGGCGGTGGCGGCTGTCCTCCTCGGCATCATGGTTCTCGCCGTGGTGACGTTTCTGCAGGTCTGGTGGGTGGGCAGGGAGGATCACCGGCCCCGGTCCGACGTCCTCGTGGTGCTCGGTGCTTCGCAGTACGACGGGCGTCCCTCGGCGGTCCTCGCCGCCCGTCTCGACCACGTGCTGGAGCTCTACCGGGAGGGAATCGCCCCTCAGGTGATCACAGTCGGTGGGAAGCAGCCGGGCGACCGTTACACCGAGGGCGAGGCCAGCGCGACCTATCTGCGGCAGCGGGGTATCCCCCCGGATCGGGTGCTCGTCCTACCCGAGGGTTCGAACACGCTCGGATCGCTGACCGCCGTAGCCGGGTTGATGAACTCGCGGCACTGGCACACCGCCGTGCTGGTAACCGATCCCTGGCACAGCCTGCGTTCTCGGACGATGGCCCGTGACCTCGGTGTTGACGCCGTCACCTCCCCGGCCGACCGGGGGCCGGCCGTCCACGGCTTCGGCACGCAGGTCCGGTACATCATCCGCGAGGGGATCGGTTACCGGTGGTACCAGCTCTTCCGCCAGGCATCACCACCTTCGGCGACCACCCGGGCCGTCTGACACCGGGTCGACGCTCGTCGGCAGCAGCGGATACGAACCCGTGATGCCTCTGACATATCAAGGCCCACTTCGGCTCTCTTTGCCGTCGGCCGCCGCTGATACGGTTCGGATCGCCGGGTGAGGGGGTAGTGCGACACGTGGTAGTGAGGCAAAGCGGCGGAGTCGGCTGCCCGCGGCGCGAGAGAACCCTCCGGAGATTACCTTCCGGGTGTGGAACGACACTGTAAGGAGACTGGTGTGGCAACTCCCGTATCCGAGAGCACGGTCGGGACGGCCGACCTGGAGACGGTTCGGGAACTCGCGCAGCAACTGCGGGTCGACTCGGTGCGCAGCAGCACCTCGGCGGGTTCCGGGCATCCCACCTCGTCGATGTCGGCCGCGGACGTGCTGGCGGTTCTCGTCGCGCGCCACCTTCGGTACGACTGGGACAACCCGGCGGACCCGGCGAACGATCATCTGATCTTTTCGAAGGGGCACGCATCCCCGCTGATCTACTCCATCTTCAAGGCGGTCGGGGTCGTCGGTGACGACGAGTTGATCAATGGCTACCGCCGTTTCGGTGAGCGGCTTCAGGGCCACCCGACGCCTGTCCTGCCGTGGGTCGACGTCGCGACCGGGTCGCTCGGGCAGGGCCTGCCCGACGGCGTGGGCGTCGCGCTCGCCGGTAAGTACCTGGACAAGGTGCCCTACCGGGTCTGGGTGATCTGCGGTGACAGCGAGATGGCGGAGGGCTCGGTCTGGGAGGCACTGGACAAGGCCTCCTACTACAACCTCTCCAACCTCATCGCGATCGTCGACGTCAACCGGCTCGGCCAGCGCGGCCCGACCGAGCTCGGCTGGGACCTCGACACCTACGCCAGGCGGGTGGAGTCCTTCGGCGCTCGCGCGGTCGTCGTTGACGGCCACGACATCGCCGCGATCGACGCGGTGCTCGCCGACGCCGAGGACGTCACCCGGCCGACCGTCATCCTCGCCCGCACCCGCAAGGGCGAGGGCTTCTCCGAGACCGCGGACGTCGAGGGCTGGCACGGCAAGCCGTTCCCCGCCGACATGGCCGACCGCGCCATCGCCGAGCTCGGCGGCCTGCGCGACCTGCGGGTTCGCGGTCCGGTGCCGCCCGCGGGCCTCCCCCGACCGGCGCCGGTCGAGCGGCCCGTCATCACACTGCCCACCTACGATCTCGGCGCCAAGGTGGCGACTCGGCGCGCCTACGGCCAGGCGCTCGCCGCGCTCGGAGCCCGCACCGACGTGGTGGCGCTCGACGCGGAGGTCAGCAACTCGACCTACTCCGAGGACTTCGCCAAGATCTACCCGGACCGCTTCTTCGAGATCTTCATCGCCGAGCAGCAGCTCGTCGCGGCGGCGGTCGGGCTGTCGGTGCGTGGCTACGTGCCTTTCGCCTCCACGTTCGCGGCGTTCTTCTCCCGGGCCTACGACTTCATCCGGAT
>NZ_CDWWXB010000003.1:31422-35688 GCF_977971855.1 Frankia sp. CoWAU3
ATCCGGCTGTCCGGCAGCCACGCGGGAGTCGAGATCGGCGCCGACGGGCCGTCGCAGATGGCGCTCGAGGACCTCGCCATGATGCGGGCGGTCGGCGGCTCGACGGTGCTCTACCCGAGCGACGCGACGTCCGCCGCGAAGCTCGTCGAGACGATGGCGAATCTGCCCGGGGTCAGCTACCTGCGCACCACCCGTGGCGCCTACCCCGTGCTCTATGGCCCGGACGAGCCGTTTGCCCCCGGTGGTTCCAAGGTGCTCCGCCGATCGAATGCCGACACCGTCACGCTCATCGGTGCCGGTGTCACCCTGCACGAGTCGCTGGCCGCGGCGGACACACTCGTGGCCGAGGGGATCGCGGCCCGCGTGATCGACCTGTATGCCGTGAAGCCGGTCGACGCGGCGACGCTCGCCGACGCCGCCCAGGCCACCGGCGGGCGCATCGTCGTCACCGAGGATCACTACCCAGAGGGTGGACTGGCCAGCGCGGTGCTGGAAGCGCTCAGCGACGGCGGCGTGCCGCTGTCGGTCCGTCATCTCGCGGTGCGGTCGCTGCCGGGTTCCGGGACGTCTCAGGAGCTCCTGGACGCGGCCGGCATCTCCGCGAGGCACATCGTCGAGGCCGCCCGCGACCTGCTGCGCTGACCCGTCCAGGGCCGGCGGCCGGCGGCCGAGAAGGCACGGGGCTGGGACATCCGGTGGGACCGGGGGAGATCCCCCGGTCCCACCGGGCCGTCCCTCAGTCGTCTCCGGCTGGGGCGGGTGCTCCACCGAAGGTCATGTCGACCAGGGTGAGGTAGAGCCGGTCTGGACGCGGCAGGAACTGGATCTTGGAAAGTGCCTGGTCCTGGCCGGCGGACTCCACGACGAACTCGCCGTACCCGAGCAACCGGCCAAGCGGATCCCGGTTGTACGTGAGATCTGTGATCTTGGAAAGTGGCATCGTCTGGACCTTGCGGAAAAAGATCCCGGACACCTTCAGGAGCCGTTTGTCGGTGATCATAAGGTGCTCGAACTGCCAGTCGGCGACCCTCCACAGCATCCTCAAGATCATGAAGAGGGCGAAGTACCACAGCAGCGTGGTGATGATGCCGGCGTCGACGTCCTGCGAGGCGAACAGGATGTTCGCCACGAGCGCGAGCAGCACGGCCCCGACAGTCTGCAGGAAGATGGGCAGCAGGACCGCCCAGTGCAACCGCACCATCATCACCAGGCGCTCCTGGGATGCGAGGTACTTGGTGTCGCGCTGAGCCAGGTCCGGAAGCTGGAGTCTCACCACGCCGGCAGTGTCCCAGACATCAAGAGTGGCCGGGTAGCCATTACAGAGCGGTATCGGTTACGAACTGGGACACCCCGTTACCGACGGACTGCAGCCAGTCGAAGGCGCGGCCGACGATACTGGCCGCGCTGTTGGGCGCGGTCACCACGAAGAAGATGAGGAACGCGATCGCCCCATACCTAATGATCTTGTCCACGGCAGGCCTCCGGGCCGATTCGGGGAAGGGTGCGCACAAAGTATCGCCGCTGAGCTCGATGGAGGTCGCGGAATCGCGCCGATACTCTCAAACTCGTGGTCAGTGAGTGGTATGACACCTCGGACACGGCCCGTCGGGTCGTGGAACGCCCGAAGGCCACACCGGCTCAGCGCCGTCCCTTCGCCCGGGACCGAGCCCGGGTGCTGCACTCCAGCGCGCTGCGCAGGCTGGCGGGAAAAACCCAGGTCGTGGGCCCGCTCGACGACGACTTCCCGCGTACCCGGCTGACCCACTCCCTGGAGACCGCCCAGGTGGGCCGGGAGCTCGCCGAGGAACTGGGCGCGGACCCCGACCTGGTCGAGGCGGCGTGCCTCGCGCATGATCTGGGTCATCCCCCTTTCGGGCATAACGGCGAGCTGGCGCTTGACGAGGCCGCAGCCGCCTGCGGTGGCTTCGAGGGCAACGCCCAGAGCCTGCGCGAGCTGACCAGGCTCGAAGTCAAGATCGTCGACTGTGACGGTCGCAGCGCGGGCCTGAACCTTACCCGGGCGACCCTGGACGCGGCGACGAAGTACCCGTGGCCGCGCAGCCCTGGGCCCCGGGCGGACAGCGCGAAGTTCGGCGCCTACGCCGACGACCTGTCCGTGCTCCGCTGGGTCCGGGAGGGCGCACCGGCCGCCCGGCGCTGTATCGAGACGCAGATCATGGACTGGGCGGACGACGTGGCCTATTCGGTGCACGACCTTGAGGACGGGGTCGTTGCCGGACACATCGATCTGGCCGCCCTCGACGATTCCGGCCGCCGGGCGGAGCTCGCCGCCGCGACCGCCGTCCGCTACCCGGGGCCGTCCGCCGAGGCAGTGGCGGTAGCCCTGGGCACCCTGCGGTCCCAGCCCTGGTGGGTCCGCTCCGAGATCACTTCGGCCCGGGGCCAGGCCGCCCTGCGGGCGATGACCAGCGAGCTCATCGCCCGGTTCGCGCACAGCGCGGTCCGTGCCACCCGGGCGTGCCATCCCGACGGTCCGCTGTGGCGCTATGGCGCGGATCTGGTGGTGGATCCGGACACCGTGGCCGAGTGCGCGGCGCTCAAGGGGGTCACCGCCTGGTATGTGCTGGAGCGGCCGGGTGCCCGCGCCCGGCAGTCCCGGCAGCGGGAGGTGGTCGCGGAGCTCGTGGCGATGCTCTCCCGGGGCGCGCCGGACGTGCTCGAGCCGTCGTTGCGCGCGGCCTACCGCATGGCCGCTGACGATGCGGCACGGCTACGGGTCGTCATCGACCAGGTGGCGCGTCTGACCGACGCCAGCGCCGAGCGGCGGTATGCGCTGCTGTGTGGACGACCGGCGCCGCGGGTTCTGTGAGCCACGAGTCCGGTGTGCGGGGGACGCCGGTGTGCGGGGGACCCGGTGCGTGGTGGGTCCGGTGGGTGTCCACCGCTGGCCCGATGTCCCGACGGTGTTTCGGGTGTTCCCCCGTTCGGGGGGACACTCGCTCCCTCGGTTGGGGGAGCGAGCCGGCGCGCGCTCCGCGGCCCGACATCGCAGCTCGGCATGCACGTCACGGCCCCTGTCCCCAACATTCACGTGGCATGATCGGTACTGTCGTGCTTACGACACGTACCATCGCAGCGGTAGGACCGATGTGAGGGGCGCCGCGTCACTCGTCGACAGGCCGGGTAGGCCGGCGGGTGGTGGTCCTGGCATCGATCCGGCGGGAATGGACGTGGCAAACATATTGACGGGCGCTCTGCCCCGGGCGAGCTACCTCTCGTTCGGGTACCCGCAGAGTCTCGACGCGGACTTGGGAGGGACGGGTGGGGGGACGAATCCGTGACGCCGACGTCGCCCTGGTCCGGGAGCGCTCGCCGATTGCGGACGTCGTGGCCGAGCACGTACAACTGCGTCCGGCGGGGCGTAACGAGCTCGTCGGGCTGTGCCCGTTCCATGACGAGAAGTCACCCTCCTTCTACGTCAATGCGGCAACCGGCCTGTTCCACTGTTTCGGATGCCAGCAGGGTGGCGACGTCTACTCCTTCGTGCGGGAGATCGACGGGCTGACCTTCCGGGAGGCGGCGGAGCGCCTGGCGCGCCGGGCCGGGGTGGCGCTGACCTACGAGGGCGGTGGGACCACCGACCGTACGGTGTCCAGCCAGCGGCAGCGGCTGCTGGAGGCGCACCGGGTGGCCGCCGAGTTCTACGCCGAGCAGCTAGAGTCGCAGGCCTCCGCGCGCGCAGGCTGGGACTTCCTCGCTGCGCGGGGATTCGATCTCACCGCGGCGGCGCGCTTCGAGGTCGGCTACGCCCCGACCGGCTGGGACACCCTCACTCGGCATCTGCTCGCCCGGCGCTTCACCGGGGAGGAGCTGGTGCTCGGGGGGCTGGCCAAACAGGGCGTCCGCGGGGGCCTGATCGACCGTTTCCATCATCGGCTGATGTGGCCGATCAGGGATCTCGCCGGTGAGGTGGTCGGCTTCGGTGGGCGGCGCCTCGCCGAGGACGGCGCCCCGAACGCCGGGCCGAAGTACCTCAACACGCCGGACACGCCGTTGTTCAAGAAGGCGAACCTGCTCTACGGCGCCGACCTCGCCCGTCGTGACATCGCCCGCCGCTACCAGGTCGTGGTGGTCGAAGGCTATACCGACGTCATGGCCTGCCATCTCGCCGGGGTCACCACGGCCGTGGCGACCTGTGGCACCGCCTTCGGCTCCGAGCACGTCGCGGTGGTCCGCCGGCTGCTCATGGACTCCGACGAGCGTCGCGGTGAAGTGATTTTCACGTTCGACGGCGACGCGGCCGGG
>NZ_CDWWXB010000003.1:36000-38911 GCF_977971855.1 Frankia sp. CoWAU3
CCGGCCGCGACCCCTGCGAGCTGTGGATGAGCGGCGGCGACGGCGCCGTGCGGGATCTGGTGGCCAGCCGGGTGCCGCTGGTCGAGTTCGCGATCCGCGGGGTGCTCGACCGCTACGACCTCAACACCACCGAGGGCCGGCTCGCCGCCTTGGACGCCGCCGCGCCGCTGGTCAACCGGCTCAAGGACGCCGCGTTGCGGCACCGGTACGCGGTGAACCTGGACCGCTGGCTGGGTTTCCTCGACGAGCGGTTCGTGGTGGGCCGGGTGGCCGAGCACCGGTCGAGGCAGGGGAGCGAGCGGGCTGGTGCCCGTTCCGCGCCGATGCGTCGGCGCGGGGCGGGGGCCGATGACGCGGCGGTCATCGTGGAGCGTGAGGCGCTCAAGCTGGCCGTTCAGTATCCCGGGCTGGCGGGCCCGATGTTCGACACGCTGGCTCCGGAGATGTTCACTGTTCCCGCGCACCGTGCCGTCCGTGACCTCATCGCCGAGGCCGGTGGGGTGTGCGCGGGGCTGGCGCGGTCCGGTGAGGTCACCACCTGGGTGACCGAGCTGACCGCGGCGGCTTCGGAGGAGGAGCTGCGACGCTTCGTCACTGCCCTTGCAGTGGAGAGGGTGCTGTGCGACCACGATGTGGATGATCGTTATGTCGACGAACAGATGTCGCGGGTACAGGAGTTGCATGTGACCCGTCGGATCACGGACCTGAAGTCGCGTGTGCAGCGGCTCAACGGGGTGACCGACGCCGAGGCCCTTCGTCGTGCATTCGGCGAGCTGATCGCTTTGGAGCAGCACAAGCATCAACTCCGGGAGCGGGGCGTAGGTGCCGCGTAACCTGGGTCGATCCCGAGAAGGAAGTGACGAGATTCCGCCCATGAGTCCTACCGTCCTACCCCGCGAAGCCCAGGTGGACGAGGTCAAGGACCTCATCACCCGGGGCAAGGAGATCGGGTTCCTCACCACCGAGGATGTCACGGTCGCCATCCAGGCCGCGGAGCTGCCCCCGGAGCAGGCCGAGACGGTGCTGCAGGTGCTGAACGACGAGGGCATCGAGGTACTCGAGGCGGGAGGTGAGAGCCCCGACGAGGAGGATCTGCTGGCCCGCCGTCGCCGCGAGGAGGAGGAGCTCGCCCTCAAGGCGCCGACCTCCGACCCGGTGCGCATGTACCTCAAGGAGATCGGCAAGGTCCCCCTGCTCACCGCCGAGGAGGAGGTTGATCTCGCCAAGCGGATCGAGGCGGGGCTGTTCGCATCCGAGAAGCTGGCGGTGGCCACCAAGAAAACTTCCCCGCAGATGCGGCGGGACCTCGAGGCCATCGAACGCGACGGGCAGATCGCCAAGCGCAAGCTGGTCGAGGCGAACCTGCGTCTCGTCGTCTCGATCGCCAAGCGGTACGTCGGGCGCGGCATGCTGTTCCTGGACCTCATCCAGGAGGGCAACCTCGGCCTGATCCGGGCGGTCGAGAAGTTCGACTACACCAAGGGCTACAAGTTCTCGACCTACGCCACCTGGTGGATCCGGCAGGCGATCACGCGGGCCATCGCCGACCAGGCACGCACCATCCGCATCCCGGTGCACATGGTCGAGACCATCAACAAGCTGATCCGCATCCAGCGGCAGCTCCTGCAGGACCTCGGCCGGGAGCCGAGTCCGGAGGAGATCGCCAAGGAGATGGATCTCACCCCGGACAAGGTGCGTGAGATCCTCAAGGTCTCACAGGAGCCGGTGTCGCTGGAGACCCCCATCGGTGAGGAGGAGGACTCCCACCTCGGCGACTTCATCGAGGACTGCGACGCCGTCGTCCCGGTCGACGCGGCCAGCTTCATCCTGCTTCAGGAGCAGCTCGACTCGGTCCTGCACACCCTGTCCGACCGGGAGAAGAAGGTCATCCAGCTGCGCTTCGGGCTCACTGACGGGCACCCGCGTACGTTGGAGGAGGTCGGGCGCGAGTTCGGGGTCACCCGGGAGCGCATCCGCCAGATCGAGTCGAAGACGCTGTCCAAGCTTCGGCATCCCTCCCGGTCGCAGAAGCTGCGCGACTACCTGGAGTAGGAGCGACCGGCAACCATTTCCGGCTGTTGGCTGCCGATAGCGTTATGGTTGTCTCTGGTCGATATTTGATATTCGTAATCCGGATCCGGGAGTCACGCCGATCCGGTGGGAGCATCGGCCCGTGGCGCCCCCCGCCGGGTTCCGGTGCCCGTGGGCTGGACCGGGATGTCCCGGCCCTCGCTGGTCGGTAGCCGTCCGGTCAGGGCGGTGAAAACCGTGCGGAGGTAGTCGTCGGGCCGAGTGGCGGCCTCGGCCCACTCCGCGGCGTGCCGGCCGACGCGGGCCAGTCGCGCTCGGTCGGCGAGCATGCCGTGCAGGACGTCCGCCAGCGCCTGCGCCGACTCGTCCATCGGCGTCTGCCCGGTCACGCCGTCCTGGTAGGCGTCGTGGCTACCGCCTGAGGCGGGTCCGACCACCGCGCACCCGGCGAGCTGCGCCTCGAGCAGCACGATGCCGTAGCCCTCGCCGCTGATCCGTGGCCCGCGCGAGCGGGTGCGGGTGCACAGCGCGAACAGGTCGGCGGTGGCGTAGAGGCGTGCCAACGCGTCGTCGGTCGGGGACTCGTGCAGCTCGGTGTCGGGGTGCGCGGACACCAGCTCATGCAGGGCCCCGGGTGCCGGGCCCTGCCCGGCGAACACCAGCCGGACCGGGCCGAGGGTGGCCCGGACGGACTCCACGGCCTCCAGCAGGACCCCCGCACCCTTGCCCACCCAGTCACTGAGCCGGAACACGCTCAGCATGGTCGGTACGGGGGACAACGGCCGGCGGCGGTTCGCCTCGGCCAGCAGGGTCGCCCGCCACGTCGGTGAGATGCCCGGCCGGAGGATGGGCGCCAGACCCAGCGTCGACAGCGCGCCGG
>NZ_CDWWXB010000003.1:39263-40163 GCF_977971855.1 Frankia sp. CoWAU3
CGGCGCGCAGGATCGCGCGGTCGGTGCGGCGCATGCCCCAGATGTCGGTGCCGTAGAGCAGCACCGGGCCGAGACGGGCCCGGGACAGCCGGACGGCCGCCGCCGCGACAGGGATGAGGTTGGCGTGCCCGGCGACCACGCTGTCGGCCTGGCCGAAGCGGCGCGCCGCGGCGAGCGCGTGCGATGTGAAGCGCGCCCTGATCGCCGGGGTCAGCTCGACGCCTGGCTCCAGCATGTCGACCCGCAGGAGATCGGCCCCACCGGCCCGCAGTGTCTCTTCGATCGTCGAGAGATAACGCTCGATCCCGCCACCGAGGCCGCGGGAACTGCTCAGCAGCAGAACCCGGGCGGGTCGATCGGTGAGGGAGGCGGTCGGGGCGGTGGATCGACGCGAGATCTGCACGGAGAGCGATTTTAATGTCTCTCCAGGTGCTAGTCCTGTGTTGCGAAGCGTGTCATAGTAACGTTTCGAGTTCTCTTGACTGCCTGTAGCTTCTCCGATGATGGCGACAAGGGGTCGTGTATGGAAGCCGATCTGCGGTACCGCAACGGTGGTAACCCGTCTCTCCTCGATCTGATCGACATACCGGCGGGTAAGGCGCTGGATTGTGGGTGCGGAGCCGGGGACAACGCGCGGCTGCTGCGGGCCCGGGGCTGGCGGGTGACGGGGGTGACGATTGATCCGTCCGAGCGGGCCGCCGCCACGGCCGAGTGCGACCACGTCGAACTCGCCGATCTGAACGCCGGGCTGCCCTTCGTCCCCGACGGAAGTCACCAGCTCGTGCTGCTTTCCCACATCCTCGAGCACCTGGCGGATCCGGTGCCGTTGCTCGTAGAGGCCCGGCGGGCGCTGGCACCCGGCGGCCGGGTCCTGGTGGCGCTGCCGAACGTGCTGCACTA
>NZ_CDWWXB010000003.1:40309-45709 GCF_977971855.1 Frankia sp. CoWAU3
CCGGCAGCGCGCACTGTTCCTGCGGGGTCGGTTTGAGTACACCGAGACCGGTCTCATGGACGCTACCCACCTGCGGTTCTACACCGTCGACTCGGCCCGGCGGCTGTTGGAGGACAACGGACTGCGCATCGTCGCCACCGCCACCACCGGTGGTCTGCCGTGGTGGCGCACCCGTGAGCTGCTCCCCGGGGACCTGGTGCGGCGGTGGGATCGCCGCGTGCTGGACCGGTGGCCGAACATGTTCGCCTGGCAGGCGCTGTTCCTCGCGGCGCCACAGGTGACGCGCCGGATCGGCGCGTCCGGCGTTGCCGTGGTGCGGCAACGGTCCGCGCCGTCTGGTGACCAGCCCGACTACGGCCAGCTTGTCCAGTGAGCGGCGCGCGGCTCGTCGTCACGTGCCTCTCCCGGCGGGGGAAGCATCGAGAGACCGTCCAGCAGGCCGTGGAGGACGAGGGCCGAGGTCCGGGTGCCGTGCCCGAGGAGCATGTCCAGCGCGACGGCGCGGGGTAGCACGACGACCGCCGTCGCCAGAGCGATCAAGGCGGCCCGGGTCCGCCATCCGCGGACCCGGGCGAACCAGAGCCGGTTGCGCACCCCGTAGTAGGCGTCGCCATGCCGGGGGACGGTCGTGCTCCCGACGCGCTGTGCACGGTGCGGACTGACCACGACGCTCCATCCGGCGTCCCGGACGCGGTAACAGAAGTCGACATCCTCGAACCCGAGGTAGTAACGGCCGTCCAGGGGGATCCGCCGCAGGCAGTCCGCCTTGACGAACATGATCGTGCCTGCGACCCAGTCGGCAGCCAGGGGGCGGTCGCCGGGGGGACGCCGGGCCTTCGGCGCCGCCAGGACCGGGCTTAGCCGCGCCGGGCCCGAGCGCCGACCGTCGTTGTCGACCAGGGTGGGCGCGACCACGCCGATGTTCGTCCCGGCCAGCAGATCCAGGCAGGCGCGTAGCGCCAGGTCCGGGATCCTGACGTGGTTGCCGATCAGGAGATAGGCCTGCGCGGCGGGGTAGCCGTGGCTGGCGAGCCGGAAGCCTCCGCCGAGACCGAGGTCGCGGGGCGGCAGGATCCAGGCGACCGAGGCCGGCAGGTGGTCGGGTCGGTCCGACCGGTCGTTCGCGACCACCGCCACCTGGGCGATGACGGGGCTGCCGTCGAGCCGTCTCGCAAGCTCCACGGTCGGCCGGTGCGGACCCCAGTGGACAATCACCGCCACGGTCTTCATCGGACCCCCTGCGTCGCTCGGGTAGAGCATCCGGTCCGGCGGGCGACGAGCCTCCACGGCTCGGAATGAGTATCGAGGGTAACAGAAGTGCCTCTTCATGTAACGGTGAGTGAGGCGTGGGGTGCTGGTGTGACCCGCCGGCGTGGTCCCCGCGCCCATCCGGCCTGCCGGTCCGGTGGACTCCCGGCGGCACGCGCCGGCGAGGGGCCGGCGAGGGGCCGGCGATACTGCGTGCTCCATGATTCGGTGTGTCCCACGATTCGGTCCAAACCATTCGCCGGCCATTGTGGAAGGTGTCCCCGCCACCGTCCTGCGCCGGGTCCCGGACATATTCCGGGGACCGCCATGCCCGGTGAGCTGGGGAATGTCATGGTTGCCGGACATCGGACCGCATATAGAAAACTGTTTAGTCGTCTCGATGAGCTGAAGGTTGTGATCCCTTCCCCGTCGAGGTGCGAGACCGTTACCACGCGTATCGCGTCACCGAATCTGAGGTGGTAGCGCCGACTCGGTTCGACGCCACCTGTCCGATGCCCGGGGAACCCGCTGAGGTGCCGGGCAGGGAGCTGATTACTGTACGATCTCCGCCCCTGGTGGGGATATCCCGGAATGGACACGGTGTGGTCCCGGGCGGCAACGGTTTGGATTTCGCCGGTGCCCTTCACGGTGATTAGTGTTCCCCGGCGGTTGGCCAACGACGGTGTCGGCGGCCACGGACCGAGCCGATGCCGGTGGAAAGTCGGGCATCGGATACCCTGCGAACTGGCGCACGTTACGCTCGGATAGCGCGGGGATAAACCAGACGCGTGATGCCGGCGGCGGTGACGTCGTGGGCGGCCAACCTCGACCGGCTGCGGCGGCTCGCCCAGGGGCGCAGCTCACTCAAGGACATTGCGGGATCGGCTTCGGGGGAATTCGATGAATGGGCGGGATCGGATACGGCGTGGCTCGACGATCCGGCACGGCGGTGCGGGCCGCCCGTCGGGCCGCCTGTCGGGTAGCCGCCGGTGGTTGCGCCACGAGGTCGAGGCGGGGACGGCTGCCCCCGGGAGCACGCGGACCGGCGATGTCGGTCCGCGTGCTCGTCCAGGTCATGGATGCGCTGCGGGTGGAGCGACGATGGTCCGGTCAGTTTTGTTCCGGTCGGTGTTGCCCCGGTCGATGCTGGTCCGGCCGGTCTCGGGGGTCGCCGCCCTGATGGGGGGTGCGCTGGGTCTGCTTCTGGGACTGCTCTGTCTCATCGGCGGATGGGGCGGGCCCGCGCCGTCGCCGGTCGCGTTGTCGTGCGTGGTGCTCGCGGCCGCGGCGTTGTCGATCGCGGTGGCGATCCTCGCCGCGGCGGTCTGGCCGGGTCCGAACGGTCCGGCCGACGCGAACGGTCTGGCCGGTTCAGCCGGCCCGGACGTCCAGCCGTGGGATCCCCGGGGAGGCGTGGGCCGTGCGTGGCCGCGGCGCGGCGTGGTGGATGAGCTGACCGGGCTGCCGGGCCGACGGTACTTCCTCGACGTCGCCAGCCGTTGTCTCACGGGTGGTGAGCACCGGGCGCGTGGCGCGACGTCCGTGTCGGTGCTGCTCATCGATCTCGATCGGATGCGTGATGTCAACGGGGCGCTCGGGCATGAGCATGGGGACCGCCTGCTTGCCACGGTGGGTTGCCGGCTGCGCGGAGCGCTGTCCGGATCGGATCTGCTCGCCCGGGTGGACGGCAACGCGTTCGCCGTGCTGTTGCGCGGCGCCGACGTGGCCCGGGCCGAACAGGTCGCTCGGCGGTTGCGGGAGGTGCTGGAACTGCCCGTTCCACTCGCGGGAACTCCGGTGCGGCCCGAGGCGAGCGTGGGGATCGCCCATGCCCCCGAGCACGGCCGTGGCGCGCTGGAGCTCTTTCGTCACGCGGAGGAGGCGATGTACCTGGCAAAGGGGGGCCGCCACGGGCAGACCGTCTACGCCCGCGACCATCCACCGATCAACCGTGCCCGCCTGCTGCTGCGGGCCGAGGTGCGCCATGCGCTGGACTCCGGCCAGATTGAACTGAGTTACCAGCCCAAGGCGGATCTGCGCAGCGGTCGGATCAGCGGTGTGGAGGCCCTCGTCCGCTGGCGCCATCCGGTCGACGGCGTGCGGCAGCCCGACGCCTTCCTGGCGGAGATCGAACGTGCCGGGTTGATGCCGAAGCTCACCGTGCAGGTCCTCGACCAGGCCCTGGCCGACTGCGCGCGCTGGCACGGCCGGGGTGCCCCGCTCGCGGTGTCGGTGAACGTCCCCGCGTCGGTCATCGTCGACCGCGCCTTCGTCGGCGTGGTGCGGGCCGCGCTCGCCCGGCACCGGCTCCCGCCCTCGGCGCTTGTCATCGAGGTCACCGAGGACTCCCTCATCGTGGCGCGGGAGCTGGCGCAGGGAACCCTGGCGGGGCTGCGCCGGTTCGGTGTGCGGGTCAGCCTGGACGACTACGGCACCGGGTTCTGTTCGCTGTCGTACCTGCGCGAACTCCCGGCCGACGAGGTGAAGCTGGACCGGACCTTCCTGCGTGACCTCGACCGCGATCCGGACGCGGCCGAGATCGTGCGGTCCACGGTCTCCCTGGCACATGCGCTGCGGTTACGGATTGTCGCGGAGGGGGTCGAAACGCAGCGTTCCTGGACCTCTCTCGCCGCCTGGCAGTGTGACGAGGTCCAGGGGTACTTTGTGTCACGTCCGATGGCGGGGGAACGAGTCGTCGGTTGGTTGCGGGAATGGGGCAGCAGGCTTGCCGTCCATCCCGGGACCGCGCTGCGCGCCGTGGCGGGACCGGTCGACACCTGCGCGGCACAGTCCCCGATCTCCCCAATCGTGGCACCGGCGGTCGAGGCCGTCGCGCCCACGCGGCCGTCAGCGGCGGGACCGGCAACCCGGCGGGCGGTCGGGTGCCGGGTGCCGGCCGACCTTGCGGCGTCCTGATGGCGGGCGATGGCGTGGCGGTCGCACCGGGCCCGTGAGGGCGGTCCGATTCGGGGGTCCGGGCGCCGTCGGCGCCAGGACCCCGATATCCCCGATGTCCGTGATTCCGATGATCAGGGTTCGGGCCCATCCCGGCAGGCTGCGGCGTCCAGCCGTAGCGTGAGCGCGGCGACGGCGGCGATCTGCCGTGCGTCCTCGCCCGGGGCGCCGGCCACGATGCCCGCGCAGATGTCGCGGTACATGGCCGGGTAGCTGTCGAGCCGGTTGACTCGCCGCCGCCGCAGGATGTGGGACCCGGCCTCCGCGGTGTACTGCGAACCGTCGACGATGGTGGCCGTCACGCCGTTCGCGCGCAGCTGGGACTGTTCCCGCAGACCGTGCCGGCTGCCCCCGGCACTGGTCAGCACGAGCGAGAGGACCGCGTCGTTCTCCAGCTCGACGTACACCGTGAAGGTGTCCGTGCGGGAGCGGGCCACCGTGCTCCGGCGGACCGGCGCGAAGTCGTTGAGCCAGAGGAAGTGGTCGATCCAGTGGCAGCCGTTACTGACCAGCCGGGTGCGTGAGGACGGCCAGCGGTACCAGTGCCGGCGGGGAAGCGGTTCCTCGTACACCACGGCACTGTAGATCAGCGGCTCGTTGCCGTCGGCCAGGCGCAGGTCGGAGCGCAGCCAGGCGTTCATCGGGCTGTGGCGTCGCTGGAAGCAGGCGAACAGGCGCCCGCCGGCGTGAAGGAGTTTCACCAGCCGGTCGAGATCCTCCTCCGTGGTGACAACGGGCTTCTCGACGACGGCCACCGAGCCGAGCCGCAGCGCATCCCGGGCCAGCGGCGCGTGCGTGTGGTGGTAGCCCGCGATGAGGACGACGTCGGCCCGTTCCCCGTCCCGGAGCAGCGCCGCGGTGTCCCAGGAACATCGGTCCGGTCGCCGGGTGCCCAGCTGGACGGGGTCGATCTCATGCACACCGACGAGGTCGAGGTGATCACGGACGTGCGGGACGATCTGCGTCTTGGCATAGTGTCCCAACCCGAACAGGACAGCGGTGGGTCGTCCGGACGCGGATGGCGGGCCATAGCGCCGGGTGCTCTCCGTGATCGGGCTGACCCCGGCGAGTGGACGATCCCCGGGGCGGGCCCCGGTCCACTCGGTTGCGAGCCAGGCGACGAGACGGTCGACGGCGCCGGGGCCCACCGGTGCTCCCGACATCGGGGACCAGCCGATGAGCGTGTCGTCCACGGCC
>NZ_CDWWXB010000003.1:46101-49780 GCF_977971855.1 Frankia sp. CoWAU3
GCGGATGCCGAACTCGCGGGTGTAGGCGGCGAGGGCCCGGCCGCTGCCCGCCCTGACGAAGAACTGACCGTCCACGGGGAACAGCGTCACCCAGATGTCCGGGTGGATCCGGCAGTGGCCGGGCAGGGGGGTCTCGTCGAGGAAGCCGGCCAGCCACCGGTTCCCGATCAGGATGTTCATCCCGGTGCCGGGGTCCGGTCGACCGGGACATCCGCGAGGCCTGCGGGGTCTGCGGGGTCCGTAGGCGTGGCCGCCAGTCGCTCGTGACACGCCTCCGCCAGCAGGGCCATCGGCCGTGACAGCGTCTCTTCGATCATTCGCGCGCAGTTCTCGAACGCGTCCCGACCGCCGTCGAGGGGGTCGGCCAGGTCGTCGAGGGCAGCCGGTAGCACGTGGCCGGCGGCCCGGATCCGCCGGGCCGTGGCGGCGAGATACTCCCCGGCCACCCGTGTCCCGCCCGGGGGGATGTCGGCGGGGCGGACTCCGGAGGTCAACCGTCCGAACTCGCGCAGGGTGAAGGTACGGCGCATGGCCCGTGGCACAAGGCCCACCACCGTCGAGCGGTGTGCGCGGGTCGCGCACAGTACCAGATCGCTGGCCTGGACCAGGTCCGGTGTCAGCAACCTTGCCCGGAAGCCGGACGGGTCGAGCCCCCGCGATGTCAGGATTGCCGCGGCCTGGGGGTACATCGCCTCACCTGCCCGGGCGCATACTCCCGCGCTGCTCACCAGAAGGTCCCCGGCGGGGCTGGGTGGATGCCGTCCCTCGGAGGAGGGCTCGTTACCCCCGGTCCCACCGGATGCCCGCGCGCCGGCCGCGCCGAGGCTGATCTGGTCCAGCGCGGCGCTGAACCGGGCGGCGGCGAGATGCTCGGCCAGGGGCGAGCGGCAGACGTTTCCGGTACACACCATCAGTACTGCCCACGGTCGTCGCAGCACTGCCATCCCTTCCTCCGCCATCCCTTTCCTCCTCTCTCCGCCGGGGTCGGCGGGGCGCGGACCAGCTCAGCGCGACCGCGAGGGCTCGCTCCGGCGCCAGTAGACGCAGGTCCAGTCGACTTCGATGATCGGCTCGGTCACCCCGTGGGCGGCCCGGTAGTCCTCGACCGCCGCCCGGCAGCCGGGAACGGTTCCATAGGCGTCGACGATGCAGAAGCCGCCGTCGGAGAGCTTCGGGTAGAGCGCCGTCAGCGCGTCGGTGGTGCTCTCGTACATGTCGCCGTCGAGGCGCAGGACCGCGAGGCGCTCGATGGGCGCGGTGGGCAGGGTGTCCCGGAACCAGCCGCGCAGGAAACGGACCTGATCGTCGAGCAGGCCGTAGCGGCGGAAGTTGTCCCGCATCTGCTCGAGGGACACCGACAGCTCCGCGTACTCGTGGTGGCGGTCGCCGGTGTCGGCGGCGTAGCGCCCCGGATTGGGCGCGGGCAGGCCGGCGAACGAGTCGGCGACCCAGACCGTGCGGTCGGGGACGCCGTAGGCGGCGAGCACCCCGCGCATGAGGATGCACGCGCCGCCCCGCCATACCCCGGTCTCGATGAGGTCGCCTGGGACGCCGTCGACGATGACTCGTTCGGCGCACTCCTGGAGGTTGCGCATCCGGCGGTCGCCGGTCATCGTGAGCGCCAGCCGTGGCCAGTCCCGGCCGTCGGTCCGGGCGCCCGGTGCGCTCCTCCTGACGATTTCCATTCCCTGGCTGCGGAAGGCTCGTACCAGCATCCTCTTCGCGCCGGTGCGCGGCTCCCACGCACCGCCGTCCCGACCATCCCAGAGAGAGCAGGTCAGCGTCGTGCGAAGCAGATCGAGATACCGCACCGAGGTATCGGAAAGGTCGTGACGGGCGACGGTCGGGTCGTGCGGGGCGACGGTCGGCGTCGTGGTCATCGTGGCTCCTGATGAGAGGGGTGAGCGCGGAAAGGGGATGGGGCCGTGGGCCGTCGGGCTCCGTTCGCTGTTGGGTGAGATGCCGTCCAGGGGGACGCTGTCGGGTGAGGCGCCTGCCGCGCGGGCGAGCAGGCGGGTACTGGCCAGGTGCAGCGACACGGCCGAGGCGGTGTAGGTGATCCCCGACACCGCGGCCACGATCGGCAGGCGGCCGTCGTGCAGCGCCGCCGCGAGGCCGAGCACGGTCGACAGCGCGACCGGGACCTGGATGGCAAGCACCGTGCGGGCGGCACGGAACCCGAGCAGCACATGGGTGAGCAGGTAGTCGACGGACTGCGGGATGGTCGCCAGCACGAGGACCTGGGCGGCCGGGGCAGCGGGGGTGAACCGCGTGCCGTAGACGATGCGGATGGCCGTCGGTGTGACGAGGGCGATCGCGCCCGCCACCGCGGCGGCGAGGGCGACGGTGGCGATGACCGCGCGGCGCACCATCCGGGCCCGCTGCCGGGGATCGACCAGGGCGCGGAGCCGGCTGAACATCACCATGCCGGTCGCCTGGCAGACGGTCGTGCCGGCGCCGGCGACGGCGACGGCGACGGCGTAGAAGGCCACCTGCTCGGCGGCCAGGAAGGTGGCGACGAGCAGCATGTCCAGCTTGTAGATGAGTTGGGCCCCGACGACGGTGCCGTAGGCCCCCAGGGCGGACCGCATGAAACGGCGCCGGGGCAGCAGGCGTCCCGGCCGCGCGAGGGCGGGAAGGCCGCCGAGCACCGCCACGTGGTACCCGAGTGGGGGTAGCAGGGCCGTCACGCCGAGGGTCAGCATCCACAGGCCTGGATCGCGGACTCCCCTGCCGGCGAGCGCGGCGAACGCGGCCAGTGTCGCCGCCGCCGGTAGCAGCCGGACGAGCTGGAACTCGCCGGTCATCCGACCGCGGCGCTGCGCGAGCCCGGCGGCGTTGGAGGCGGCCACGGCCGCGGCGGTGAAGCAGGTCGCGCCCAGCACGGCGACGGCGTCCCAGGCGGGTCCCCGCCCGGCTCCCGTGCCGCCCGAACGGCCCGGGCCCACAGTGATCAGCATCGGCACCACGGTGAACAGCACCGCGGCGAGCAGCGCCGACGCGACGGTCTGGGTGAGCAGCGGGCCGAGCAGCGCGCGGTCCTCACCGTCATCGGTGACCAGCGTCTGGGAGACACCCAGGGCGAACACCATCGCGAGCATGCCCGCCCAGGTCTGCAGCGCGACGAACTCGCCGCGGGCCACCGGCCCCAGAGTGCGGGCGGCCAGGACTCCGGTCGCGGTCCCGACGACCAGCGTGCCCGCGTTGCCGGCGAGCACGGCGACGGTGGAGCGGGGAAGCCGGCTCGTGAGCGGGCCGGTCATGACGGCCCGGCGGCTGACGGCTCTGGTCATCCGCGCCGAGCGGTGTCGCGCACATGGGCAACGGCGCGCAGGAAGCCGTCCACGGACGCGGCGAGCTCGATGTCGCCGATCACCTTCTCCGACTCCTGGGCCATCCTGGCCAGGACGTCGGGGCGCGCGCGTAGCTCCCCGAGGATCCGTGCGAGCGCGTCCACATCGCCGACCGGGTGAACCCGGCCGTTGCGGCCGGGACGGACGTCGTCGGTCGGGCCGGTGGAGCCCACCCGGTCGCTGACCACCACCGGCAGGCCGCAGAGCACCGCCTCCTTGACCGCCAGCGGATGCGGATCCCGCTCGGCGGGGTGCAGGTAGAGGTCGCTGGCCGCGTACAGGCGGGGGAGCCGTTCCTGGTCGGCGAATCCGACCATCCGCAACGC
>NZ_CDWWXB010000003.1:50229-54303 GCF_977971855.1 Frankia sp. CoWAU3
ACCGCATCGAGAGCGGCGCGCAGCACTCCGTCCCCAGCCATGATCACGATGATTTCCCGGTCGACCGGACCCCGGGGCGCGCGGGTGAGGATGCGCAGCGCGTCCGCGATGTCGAAGGGGCGCTTCCGAGAGATCATCTTTCCGGCGAACAAGGCGACAAGGGCGTCCGGGGCGATGCCCAGCTCGGCGCGGATCGCCGTTCGATGCTTGTCCCGATGCGCCAGTACGGCCCGCAGCGCCGTCTCATCGGTGGGATACGGCGTGCGGAACATGCGGGTGGCGGGGACTCCATAGTGGGCCAGGTACGCCTCGTTGTTGTCGCCGATCGTGAGGAATGCATTCACTGAACGCATCAGGTGGGGCAGCGTGAGCCGTTTGACGGCGCGGACGGCTGGGGTTCGCTGGCCGAGGAGCTCGCTGTCGCTGATCATGAGGGCGGGTACGCCTCGTCGCCGGCACCAGGCGAGCGCCGCGAGGGAATGGGCGTACCGGTATCCGTAGACGAGCACGCATGCGGGGCGCAGTCGGTCCAGGGCCGCCCAGGTCCGGGTAACCATCTGCCGGGTGACGTCGGGCTGCCGCCAGCCAGGGCGCAGCGGCAGGTCCGCGATGAACTCGTGGTGATAACCGGTTACGACGTCCGATTTCCACTGCACGTCGAGGCCGAAATCCGCGTCGAAGTAGCGTTCCAGGCCCGATCGGGACAGGAAGAGCACCCGAAGATCCACCTCGTGTTCGGTCAACGCCCGGTACAGCGGCGCGAAATGCTGGATCGCGTGTGATACGACGACTGCCACCGTCGTCGACCTGGGGACGGAGGTCATGAGCCGGCTGTTCCTCCTCGCAATGACCGCTGATCGGACCGGGTGGGCCGTGCGCCAGTACGAATCGATCCGACCCTGTCACTCAAAGTATTAACAGAGCAACTGTCTGTAGATGCGTGTCGCGTGTCGTGGGTCGTGGGCCGCGGATCGCGGGTGCCGGGTGGTGGGTGCCGGGTGGTGGGTGCCGGCTGGCGGGTGCCGGCTGGCGGGGCCCGGGTGCCGGTGGGGCCCGGGTGCCGGTGGGGCCTGAGTGGCGGTGGGGCCTGAGTGGCGGTGGGGCCTGAGTGGCGGTGGGTGGCGGTTGCGGCGTCATCGGGTGGAGACACGCGGGTTCCCCGCCGCGGTCGTCCCCCTTCTATCACGGTCAGTGATAGAAGGGGGGCTGCCCGAGGGGTGCGCAGTGTCGTTGTCGACCGATAGCGGTACGTGACGCCCATGGCCCGGCTTTCCTTACTCACGGGTGGTGGTTGGAGTGACCAGGCGGGTCGTCGTCGCCGGTGGGGCCGGCTTCCTCGGAAGCCATCTCTGTGACCGCCTGCTGGCTCGGGGTGCCGAGGTGATCTGCGTCGACAACTTCCTCACCGGCCGGCCGGACAACATCGACCATCTTCGGAGGTATGGCGGGTTCCGCCTGCTGCGGCGGGACGTGACCGAGCCGATCGACGTCACTGGCCCGGTCGACGCCGTGCTGAACTTCGCATCCCCCGCGTCCCCGGTGGACTATCGGGCCCTGCCCCTGGAGACCCTGTCGGTCGGTGCGTCGGGTACCGCGAACCTGCTGGATCTGGCATATCGCAAGAACGCCCGGTTCCTTCTGGCCTCCACCTCGGAGGTCTATGGCGACCCCCGGGTCCACCCCCAGCCGGAGGAGTACTGGGGCCACGTCAATCCGATCGGTCCGAGGAGCATGTACGACGAGGCCAAGCGCTTCGCCGAGGCGTTGACCACCGCCCACCGCGCCACCCACGGCACGTCCACCGGGATTATCCGGATCTTCAACACCTATGGGCCGAGGATGCGCGCCGACGACGGGCGTGCCATCCCGACCTTCATTGCGCAGGCCCTGCGTGGCCAAGCCGTCACCGTTGCGGGCGAGGGTCGCCAGACCCGGTCGCTGTGCTACGTCGACGATCTGGTGGAGGGGGTCGTGCGCATGCTGGACAGCGACCTTCCCGGTCCGGTGAATCTCGGCAATCCCCAGGAGATGACGATCATTGATGCGGCGCGGCTCGTCGTGGAGGTATGCGGGGCTGACGTCCCGATCACCTTCGTTCCGCGACCGCAGGACGACCCCACCGTGCGCTGCCCCGACATCACGCTGGCGCGGGAGGCGCTTGGATGGCGGCCCCTGGTGGACGTACGGGACGGGCTTGCCCGCACCGTGGCCTGGTTCCACGGACGTGTCGAGCGGCGGCGGTCCCCGTGGCTGGTGCCCCGTCAGGAGCCGCCGGCAGGCTCGGACGTGCTTAGCGGTGACCGCGACGGGTTCACCGTGCGGACTGGTGAACCGGGGCCGGCGGTCAAGGTGGGCGAGGACGACGCGACGGATTCGTGACCTCAGTACATTGCTCTTTGTAAGACGTCGACTACTTTAAGTATGTGACTCAGGATGGCTCTGGAAACCTCGCTGCGATCTCCGGGCATCGTGCCGGTCCGCTGCGCTGGCGGCTGGCGGGACGTCTGGCCGCGGGCCTTCCCAGCCCGCGCGGTCGTGGCTGGCCGACCCGATGGATGCAGGACCCTGCGAACGCCTACAGCGGTCCCCGCTATCGGCCACCAGCGCTCGCGCCGGTGTTCGACGCGGTTCTGCGCCCCGGTGACTGTTGCTATGACGTCGCTGCTGGCCTCGGGATCTACACCCTGTGGGCGGCCGGGGTAGTGGGAGCGGCAGGCGAGGTGCATGCCTTCGAGGAAGCACCGCGCACCGGGGCGACGCTCGCGGCACTGGTCGAGCGCAGCCGGCTCTCGAGTGTCCACCTGTCCACTGCCGCGGTGGGTGCCAGTGCCGCGGTGGGCGTCGCGCCCATCCCGGGCGCGACGCCCATCACCCTCGATGCCCACGCCGCGCGGCACCGACCACCCGCCCTGGTCAGGATCGGTGGTGAGGCCGAGAGCCTCGACGTGCTGCGCGGCGCCGGTGAGCTCCTACGGGCGCATCGGCCGGCCCTCCTGCTGGCGATGCCGCCCCGCCCCGCCCGCTGCGGCGGAGACCGTTCCGGCGAGAACAGCCACCGCGGCGAAGGGGATCGGCGGGCTGCCGGGGAGAATCCCGGTGAGCTGGTCTCGCTGCTGGCCGCCGCCGGCTACCGGATCCTCAATCTGAGCCGGCACGGGCTGACCGGGCAGGGCGTCTTCTCGCCGAACGTGCTCGCGCTCCACGACGGCTGGGAGCGTTTCGAACAGGTCGCCGTCACCCTGCGGCGTACGCCGCTGCCCCGCGACCGGACGGCGTGAGGTTCGGGCATGCCTGATCTTCTCTGCTGGCGAACTCTCTGCTGGCGGACGTCCCGGGCCGCCTGCCCGCTCGCGGGATGTCCGCGGCGCCACTCAGGCACGCCTGCCGGCGACGCCTCGCCGATCCCCTCGGGTGCGCCGTGGTGATCGCCCCGGCCGTGCCGGGTGGGAGGGTTGCCCACCCCGTCCGCCGTCCGCCGCTGCTGTGGCTGATGATCGTGATGGTCGGCGTGGTGCCGTGGTTCGTCGAGGCGCTCCGGCTGCCGTCCGAGCCCGACCGGGTGGTCCTGCGCTCGGTGGCGTTCACGTTCGAATGCCTCGCCGCGCTGCTCCTGGTCGGTGCGCGAGCGGGGCGTGGTTACGGGCTGGGGTTGTTCCGTCTCGGCCCCTGGTACCTGCTGTGGACCGGGATGTCGTTCGGGCTGGTGTCACTGGTCTGGCACACCCCCCAGCTGGACACCCCGCAGATCCATCTCGACGGCGTGCTGCGGGCACTCGCCCTGGCGAGCCTCGCCCTGCCGCTGTGGACCTGCGGATACCTGCTCGGCCCGGGCCGGCTGGTGACGCGCGCGGCCACCCGGTTTGCCACTGCGGCGGCGCCCGGGACCGGTACCCGGCTGCGCGACCGGAGCGTGCTGTGGATCCTGTGCGGGATCTCGGTGGCGGCCCGGGTCCTGCAGATTCTCCTGGGCCAGTATGCCTACCTGGGCGACGCGTCCCAGAAGGTCTCCGAGGCGAGTGCCTACGCCCAGCCGCTCACCCTGCTCGGCGGCCTCGGGATGTCCGCCCTGCTCAT
>NZ_CDWWXB010000003.1:54608-57646 GCF_977971855.1 Frankia sp. CoWAU3
GGGGGGCGTCGGCGGACCTTCGTCGCCCTGCTGTCCGTCGAGATCCTCTTCGCTGTCGCCAGCGGGATGAAGGGGGTGTTCGCGACCAGCGTGTGGGGAGTGCTGATCGCGTTCTCCGTCGCCCGCGGCCGGCTTCCGATGCGGTGGATCGTCGCGGCCGCCGCCATCTTCGTCCTCGTGCTGATTCCCTACAACGCCTCCTACCGGGCCCAGGTACGCGGCCAGAGCCACACCATGGACGCTCGGTCGGCGGTGTCCATGGCGCCGACCGTGCTGGGCCGGACGCTGGCCGGGGACGCCCCCGCGGGGGAAGGCCCCGGGGAGTCACCGTTGGAGTACCTGACCTCGCGGATGCGAGGCATCGACAGTCTGGCCATCGTCGTCCAGCTGTCTCCCGACATCGTTCCCTACCGGGACATCAACGAGCTGTTCCTGGCTCCCGTCCTGACCGCCGTGCCCCGGGCGGTCTGGCCCGACAAACCGATCAGGGCCACCGGCTACGAGTTCAAACAGCAGTACCTCTCGGGGAACGCCCGGATCTACTCCGCGGCCGCTGTCTCCCCCCAGGCCGACCTCTATCTGCACGGGGGCTTGCTTCCCCTGCTGGTCGGCATGGCACTACTGGGCGCCGGTTTCCGACTGATCGACGAGGCGTGGGACCCGATGAAGGATCTACGCTACATCGTGATCTTCGTTCCGCTCTTCCTCCAACTGGTCAACTCCGAGAGCAGCGTGGGGGACCTCCTCGCGGCGTTGCCCATCCAGCTGGCCGTGCTGTTCCTGACGGCACGCTTCGCCTACGGTGGCGCCCGGCCCGCAACGAAGGGAAAAAATCTTGCTTATGGACGCCAGTGATGTTCTTTACCGAACCAAGATCTCGATCGCCGGTGCCCTGACGTCCCCGGCGGTGGGAACGGTCATCGCGGCGGCCACCCGCAACCGGGTCCCCAACCACGGGCTGCGTTTCGACGTGGCTGACCGCGGCTTCACCCCGCAGGCGCGGGCGGCGCTGTTCTGGCGGCTGTACGAAGGGGCCGAGATCCGGATGATCCGCCGTCATCTCACGACCTCGGGCACCGTCGTGGAACTCGGTGCGAGCCTGGGCATCACCAGCGCGCATATCGCCTCGCGGCTGGCACCCGGCTCGCGGCTGGTGTGCGTGGAGGCCAATCCCCACCTCATCGAGGGCCTCACGCGACGCCTGGCCGCGTACGCCGGGCACATCACCCTGGACGTGGAGAACAGGGCGATCACGCAGGCCGTGGGTCCGGTGGCGTTCGCCCTCGTCGGGAACAACCTCGGTTCCCGGTTGTGGGACGACGCGTCACGGCGGAGCGTCACCATTCCGGCGGCCACGCTTCGGGACCTGCTGGTACGCAAGAGGATCGCGGAGTTCGACCTCGTCAGCGACATCGAGGGTGCGGAGGCGTCGTTCCTGCTGGGGGATCCGGGCGCGCTGGACCGGTGCCGTCGAGCGGTGTTCGAGATGCACGACACGACCTTCGAGGGACGGCCCGTCACCGCGGCGGACCTGCTCGACGCCGCGCGTGGACTGGGCTTCCAGGTGGTCGACCGCCACGGAGTGGTGGTCACGCTCAGCCGGGACGGGTGAGCTCCCCCGTGCCGGCCGCCTTCTCCCGCCGGTCGGCTCCCCCCGCGGGGTCCGACGGACCGATCGGCCGGTCCTGGGCCGGGCGAGGACGCGGGACGGAGCGGGCCTCGCGTGTCCATGTACTCCACCGGGACGCCCGGGGTTCCCCGGGCAGGGTCTGGTCGATGTCGGGGATGCGGGCGAGACCGTCCACGACGCCGCGCAGGCCGCAGTGGACGCGGACGATTCCGCGCCGGCGCACCAGCTCGGACACGGCGACCCGGGGCAGCACTGCCAGGAGCAACCAGGCGGTCACCAGTGCCACCTGCCGCGGGCGGCCGTGGATGCGGGCGAACCACAGCCGGTTGCGCACCGTGTAGTAGGTGTAGCCGTTGCCGGGTACCGTCCCCCCACCGGTGTGCCAGGCCTGGGCCGGACTGACGAGGACACGCCACCCGGCCGCCCGAGCGCGGTGGCAGAGATCCACGTCCTCGTAGTACAGGAAGTACCGAACGGCCATCGGCACCTGCCGATGACACTCGGCCTTGACAAAGGTGATCGCGCCGGTGACCCACGGCACGTCATCGGCGTGGTCCGTGGGGGTCCGGCGGGCGCGCGGCACGGTGAAGACGCGGGTGAGCCCGGCGAAGCCCGGATGCAGACCGTCGGCGTTGACCAGAGTGGGTCCGACGATGCCCACGCCCGGGCGGGACAGTAGTTCCAGACAGGCATCGACGGTGGCCGGCACGAGCTGGACGTCATTGTTGAGCAGGAGATAGCAGTCGGTGGCCGGATAGGCGTCACACGCGTGCCGGAAGCCGCCGCCGAAACCGAGGTTGCCGGGGGGGACGAGCCAGGCCGTCTCCTCCCCGAGGCCGTCGGGTCGTCCTCGCAGGTCGTTCGCCACCACGACGACCTCGCTGATCTGAGGCATCGCCGCCAGCTGCGCGGCCAGATCCATCGTCGGCCCGGTCGGCCCCCAGTGGACGATGACCGCCGTGGTCCTCATGCGCGCACCAGGGACTCGGGAACTTGCCCGGACGTGGGTCGCGGGGTGGAGGGCGGGACGTCTGGCACGGCCAACGTGGACCAGGGTGCCGCCATCAGGGGCCGCCGGGCCGGCGGCGGAACCTCCGCGTCGACGATGCGGTACCCGTGCCCGCGCAGCAGGTCGCCGACGGCCTCGGCATTGCGTCCGGTGACCTCGCAGATCACGGTCGGGCGGATGTCGCCCAGAAGCCTGCGCCCACCGCTGAGGACCGCGTGCTCGGCCCCCTCCACGTCGATTTTCACGACGTCCGGTGCCGGGAAATGGGTGAGCAGGCCGTCCAGAGTGAAGGTCGGCACGAGCTGTGCCGCGCGGGTGCCGCCGGTCTGGCTGCTGCCGAATCCGTCCAGATGGCTGGTCGCGCGGTTGCGACTCGCGATGTGGAACGTGCTGATCCCC
>NZ_CDWWXB010000003.1:57919-60092 GCF_977971855.1 Frankia sp. CoWAU3
ATCGGTGGCCGATGATCCGCCGTGGCGTGGTGACCGTGTCTGCGACCGGCGCAACATCCCGACCAGCCAGGTGTCGGGCTCGACCGCGACGACCGTGCCGGACGACGTCGCGGCGGACGCGGCGGCGAAGGCGAACAGTCCCACGTTCGCGCCGATGTCCCAGACCACGTGGCCGGGGCGCACGACCTCGCCGACCAGGTCGGTCAGGACCGGATCGACGGCGGCGAGACTGGGGCGCAGATACTTCAGACCCGCCTCGGAAGAGACGTAGATGCGCGTCGCCTGGAAGGGAGGCGGCAGGCGGCGGGCCACCACCAGATGGTGGGTGAGCCGTTCCGCGAGAGGGCGTAGGACGGACAGGGTCGGCACGGTGTTCTCCTGTCGGGCAGTTTGTTCGGTTTCGTGGTAATGCGGTGCGACCGGGGCGGGTCAGGTCCGGGTGTGCGTCAGAGGCGGGCGGGCGACGATTCCGTGTCGCCGGAGCGCAGGTTGCCGGAGCGCGTGCCGCCGGAGCGGACCTCGTGGACGACCGTGGTGCGTACCGCGACAGGCAGCTCGGCATCGATCACGTACGCGGCGGTGTACGCCGGCACCGTACGGCTCCATCCGACCGCCCGGTGGGTGGAGCGCACCACCCACCGCCCCGGTCCGCCGGCCCGCAGGACCAGCCGCCCCTGGGAGGTGGTCACCGTGAGCGCATCCGTGGCCCCGCTCCGGGTGGCCGCGTTCCGGCTGGTCCCGATCGAGGTGGTCCCGATCGAGGTGGTACTGGTTCGCCTGGTATCGGCCGCCGCAGCGGTGACGGACACCCCGGGGGCGAAGTGGAACAGCACCTCGACGTGGTGGCGGCCCTCCCCGGTGATCCGATCGTCGACGGACAACCCACTCGGGTCGAGTCGCCACGTCCGCCAGTGCACGGGTCGCCCGGGAAGGTGGCGGTAGCCGTCATGGCCGGCGGCCAACATCGCCACGTTTTCGTGGTGGCACATCGTGACAAGAGTGGGACGGGCCCGGCGGCCCGCCCGGAACGCGCCCCAGACCTCGGTCGAGTCGGCGTGATCGACGATGACGGTCGAGTGGGCGGCGGTACCGCGTTCGGCGTCCCGATCCGGTCCGGGGGCGTAGGTCGAGGTCCCGGTATCCACCAGGAGCGGCCGGCCGTCGTGCCAGAGCAGAAACGCGAGGGTGTCGGCGTGGGCGTGGGCCGGAAGGTCCTCGGGACAGGGCAGGCCCACGTCGGCGAGCAGATGCCACGGTCCAGCCGTCAGCACGGCGAGACCGCTGTCGACCAGCAGAAGGCCGTCGGCCCGGTCAGATGCGGGCGTCCGCGGACGGGGCACGGTCCCCACAGTCGACTGCGACGTCGAGGTGGGCATCTCGGCCAGGCGCGGTGCCGGGATCGGAACGGGACCCGGACCCTGGACGGCGATCGGCGTCGGTCTTACCGGAGCCGGGAGAAGCAGCCGCAGGGCCTCGGCGGGCACCGCGAACCCGTCGTTGAGCGTGGGAACCACGCCGTCCGGTCCGAGTACGGCCGTCAGCCAGGCCCGCATCCTGCCGGCCGTGTCGAGCAGGGCGCCGGGCACCACGTGGCCCGCCGCGGTGAGCAGCCCGGCGACGTCGTCGAGGTCGGCCAGCACCTGACAGTGATAGGTGGGGGAGCGCTCGTAGTGTCCACCGTCGCTGAGGACCTGCCGATCGAGCTCGCGCAGCAGCGCGTCGACCCATCGTCGGCGGCCGCGGGCGTCGTCATCGGCGACCGCCAGCCCGATCAGCGCCTTGTAGTTCTTCAGCAGGTGGTTCCCGCCGACGTCGGTCTCCAGATGAGTGCGCAGGAAGGACCGGCAGACGCCGAGGTCGGCGAGGACCGCCATCTCGGCGGGCGTTCCCCGCGCGAGCCGGGGCCACAAGGCACACAGCGTCCAGGCCCGGAGCGACACGACGTAGGGCGACCAGGCAACCGGATCGCCCAGGGCCACGGAGGTCCGCCAGGCCAGATACAGCCGGGCGAACATCGCCGGCCCCTGGACAGCCTCGGTGGTGAATGCCCATGCCCAGTCCCAGTAGTGCAGATGGTAGCGCCACAGCAGCGGAGCGTCGGCCTGCCTCCAGTCCCATCGGGCGGGGGCCGCGGCGGCGCCGGCCCCCGCGGGGGTGCCGGTCGCGGGGGTGG
>NZ_CDWWXB010000004.1:0-7762 GCF_977971855.1 Frankia sp. CoWAU3
GCCTGCTCGACGCGTTCCTGGCTGGCGACCCCACCTCCCGGGTCGCGGTGGAAACACTGCTGACCACCGGGCACGTGCACGTGGCCGGCGAGGTCACCAGCTCCGCGCACGTCGACGTGACCGCCGTCGTGCGGCGCACCCTCACCGACATCGGTTACGACGCCGCCACCGGCTTCGACGGCGCGACCGTCGGCGTGCTGGTCTCGATCGGTGCCCAGTCCCCGGACATCGCCCAGGGCGTCGACAAGGCCTATGAGGCACGGGTCGAGGGCGGCGAGGACACGCTGGCCCAGCAGGGCGCCGGCGACCAGGGGATCATGTTCGGCTACGCCACCGACGAGACCCCCGACCTGCTCCCGCTGCCGATCACACTGGCCCACCGCCTCGCCCAGCGGTTGTCGAAGGTGCGTCACGACGGCCTGCTGCCCTACCTGCGGCCGGACGGCAAGACCCAGGTGACCATCGAATACGACGGGGACCGCCCGGTCCGGTTGGACACGGTGGTCGTGTCCGCGCATCACGCCGCCGACGTCGACCTGGCCACCCGCCTGGTTCCGGACATCCGCGACCAGGTCATCGCCCCCGAGCTCAAGCGGTTGGCCGAGGAAAACCTGGGCCTGGAGGTAGACGGCTACCGGCTGCTCGTGAACCCGACCGGCCGGTTCGAGATCGGCGGCCCGATCGGCGACGCGGGCCTGACCGGCCGCAAGATCATCATTGACACCTACGGCGGTTACACCCGCCATGGCGGCGGTGCTTTCTCCGGCAAGGACCCGTCCAAAGTCGACCGTTCGGCCGCCTACGCGCTGCGCTGGGTCGCCAAGAACGTCGTCGCGGCCGGCCTCGCCCGTCGGGCGGAGCTGCAGGTCGCCTACGCCATCGGCAAGGCCGAGCCGGTGGGCCTGTTCGTCGAGACCTTCGGCACCGAGACCGTGCCGGTGCCGGAAATCGCGCGGGCCGTCTCGGAGGTCTTCGACCTGCGCCCGGCCGCCATCATCCGGGACCTTGACCTGCTACGGCCGATCTATGGGCAGACTGCCTCCTACGGCCACTTCGGTCGGACGCTGCCCGACTTCACCTGGGAGCGCACGGACCGCGCCGGCGCGCTGCGCGCCGCCGTCGGCCGCTGACACCGGCGGCCGCTGACACCGCGCCCCCGGTCTTGCCTGACGACGACCCCGGTCCGCGCGGCTACGGGAGGCGCCACCCCCGAGGGGCGGTCAGAGTGGACCGCATGACCACTTCGGACCGGTCCGGGCGACGCGCACCGTCCGGAACACGGCCGCCTCCCGGAACACGCCCCGTCCCCCGGGCACACCCCGCGACTGAATCAGGGTCCGGGGTGTCCCGGCCCGGGGAACGGCCCCGGGACGCGCTTGGCCGCCCCCTTCCCCACGGCGAGACCGGCGTGCCGCCGCTCGCCTCCTCGGCCCCGCTACCGCCGGCCGCAGCGCTCGCCGAGGCCCAGCGACTCCTCGACGCGGGACTTCCCTTCCAGGCACACGAGGTACTCGAAGCCGTCTGGAAGAGTCCGGAGACCGACCCCGGCGAGCGCGGGCTGTGGCGTGGGCTAGCACAGCTCGCCGTCGGCGTCACCCATCTGGCCCGCGGCAACGTCAAGGGCGGCGTGGCCGTGCTGCGGCGCGGCGCGGCGAACCTCATCCCCTACGCGGACCGGCCTCCGCACGGCGTAGCCGTTCCCGGTCTGCTCGCCTGGGTGGACCTGCGGATCGCCGACATCGGCCGGGCCCATCCCGGGCTGCCGTGCATCACCGCCCGGACCGCCCCGGCCGACGGCGGGCCCCGCCTCGTCGGTTAACCCCACCGCGCCACCCGCGGCGCGCCCCTGCCCGTTCTGCCCCGCCGCGGCGGGGCAGAACGGTGGCATTCATCCTAGAACGGCGGTACGATCATCCTTCAGCTGGAGCGAGCAGTCCGGAGGATTTCACAGGTGGGAATCGGGTGGACCAGGGCGACTTCTTCATCAGCTACTGCCAGCGCGACCGGGACTGGGCCGAATGGATCGCCTGGCAGCTGCAGGAGGTCGGTTATCGCGTGTTTCTCCAGGCCTGGCATATCGGCCCCGGCCGCAACTGGGTCAGGGGATGGAGAACTGCCGGCACACGATCGCGGTGCTCTCGCCCGAGTATCTGAATTCCCCGTACTGCCGGGCAGAATGGTAGGCGGCGTTCGAATACGATCCCGAGGGCAACCTCCGTAAGCTCATCCCGGTGCGGATAGCGGAATGCACCCCTACCGGGATGCTCCGGCAGGTGGTCCACTTCGACCTCATCGGCATCGACGACGAGGACGCCGCCCGGGAGGAGCTGCTGCGCAACGTCCGCTCGGCCTGGGAAAAAGAAGGTGGTCTCGCGCCCAAGAAGCGGCCGGGCTTCCCCCCGGCCCAGGGCACCCGGACCGAGCCACCGGAGCCCGACCCCGCCGGTACACCTGGCACCCCCGCCGCCGTCACCCCGGACACCGGCCCCACCCTGCCGTTGCCGCCCACGCAACGCCCGATCACCTCACGGCCCACGTTCCCGCCGGAGGTGCCGGGATGGCGCCGGGCGGCCCGCGCCATCCGTACCGCACTCACGCGGGGGTGGGTCATGCTCCCGACGCTCGCCGCGGCCATCGTCATCGGAATCGCTTTCCAGGTGGCGGACGGCGGCCCCGGCGGAGTGCTGGTCGGCTCACTCGTCGCCGCGCTCGCCGCGCTCGCCGCGGCCGCCCCGGCCTTCATGCTGTTCCCTCCGACGGACCGTACCGCGACGCTGGTGGTCGGTGGGGCCTGCGTGGTGGGCGCGCTCGGGGGGGCGGAAATCGCCCACGGCCGAGCGTGGGCGGCCATGGCCGAGGTGCTGGGCGCAGCGGCGTTTTCGGCCGTCTTCACCATCGCCATGCGCCCACCCCGCCCAGCGCCACTGGCCGATCCGGCGGACCCGGACCCGGACCCGGCTGCAGTCACGGAGCCGGGTGTTCGGAACAAATCGGTCGTTACCCCGTAGCCCTCGGGGATCAGGCACAAGAATCGGCAGCCCTCGACCAACGGCGTCCTGCGCGGCATGGTTGGTATGCGACGATCAGCGCGGTGGGAGCAGGATGCGCGACCGGCCAGGTTCTCACCACCGGGATCCGGGGCACCGGGATCCCGGTGCGGCGGCCCAGTGGCGGACAAGTGCCCCGGAGCTTGCCCCGCGCAAGGCCCGACGTCAGCGTCCCACGGATCGAGGAGTCGCCGCGATGTCCAATACCCGGTCGCGGCTGGGACGGCGTCCCATCGCGATCACCGCCCTGGTGATCCTGGCCGCCATCGTCGGCGTCTTCATCGGCCGGGCCTTCGGCGGAGACGGCCGTAGCCCGATGCTCGTGAGCACGCCCCGAAGCACGCCCTCAGCGCAGACGGCGGCACCGGAACAGGCTCGGCGCGATGCGGCGACGGAGGCGAAGGCGAACCTGCACACGACCACGTGCACGACCGTACGGATCATCGCCGGCCAGCCCCGCACCCCCTACTCGCAGTACGCGAGCACACTCGCGAAGCTCATCAGTGATCCGGCGCTGAACGGCGGCAACGGGTGGCGCGCCTTTCCTGATTCGGACACGAGCGGGACGTCCCAGAACCTCAAGAATCTCGGGGTTCCGGAGAACCGGCGCTGCACTCTCGCGCTGGCCCAACTCAACGTGGTGGTGGACGCCCAGAACGGCCGGGGCGACTTCACCGGCGGGGCCGTCGAGGGCCTGAGACTCGTCGGCCAGATCTATTACGACGTTCTCCAGCTCATCGTCCCGGCCGACTCCAGCATTCATAGCGCGGACGATCTGTGCGGCAAGACGGTCAAAAGCGGACTGCTCGACTCGGGCACCCACCAGATCGCCACCGTGCTGTTCCGTCAGATCACCCGGGTGAAGGGAGCGGGCTGCGTCGTCCGTCCAGTGACCGGGAACCGGATAACCGAGGCGCTCCAGAAACTTCACTCCACCGGCGCGGATCACGCCGACGCGGTCCTGTGGGCGGCGGGCGCTCCCACGATGGCGGTCCAGGAATATAACGACAGTTACCAGAAGATCAAATTCGTGCCACTCGACGACTGGCAGTCGGCGATCCAGCGGGACTGGTACTCCCAGTACCTCGATGTCGGAGCCAACGTCTTCACAAGGGCCGCTATCGAGCCGGGTGACTACAATATCATCCCGTCCCAGCCGACAGCGACCCTCGCGGTGCCGAACGGCATCGTCGCCAGTAGATACGCCGACCCCGCGCTGGTCGAGTTCGCCGCCTGGATGATGGACGAGCACTCCGCCGAGTTCAAGGCCACCCTGTGGGCCACTCATCAGGCGCAGGCGCGCCGCCTCGGTTTCGCGACTCCCGGCTCCTTCATCGCGACCAACATCTGCCGATACGTCCCGCTACATCCGGCGGCGGAGAGATACTATACACATGCGCTCGGTTATCCGACGGGATGCCCGGCCCCGACCCCCTGACCTCCGGTTCACTTGTTGACCCATCAAGAGGGTGGCCCGTAGCGTCGATCCGGGCAGGCGCCAGGCAACGGGCAGGGCGGTACGGGCAGGGCGACGGTCGATCCGCCGTCATTGTGATGCTTGTGACGAGGGAGAACCCATGGAGAACGCAGTCATCGTCGATGGGGTACGCACGGCGTCGGGACGGGGCAAGCCGGGTGGGGCGCTGTCCGAGACCCATCCGGTGGAGCTGCTGGCCACCGTGCTGAAGGCACTGATCGCCCGCAACGACCTTGATCCGGCGCTGGTCGACGACGTCATCGCCGGGTGTGTTGACCAGGCCGGCGAGCAGGCCGTCAACATCGGGCGCACCGCGGTGCTGTCGGCCGGGTTCCCCGAGTCGGTGCCGGCCACCACGATCGACCGCCAGTGCGGCTCGAGCCAGCAGGCCGCCCATTTCGCCGCGCAGGGGGTGCTCGCCGGCGCCTACGACATCGTCATCGCCGCCGGGGTGGAGTCGATGAGCCGGGTGCCGATGGGCTCCACCACTTTCGGCAAGGACCCCAACCGCCCGAGCCTGCACGCCCGCTACCCCGAGGGCCTGGCCCACCAGGGCATCGGCGCGGAGCTCGTCAGCGCCCGGTGGAAGATCAACCGGGAGGACCTGGACATCTTCTCCGCGCGGTCGCACCAGCTCGCGGCGGCCTCCGTCGCGGCGGGGGACTTCGCCGGGGAGATCGTCCCGGTCGAGATCACCCTTCCGGACGGCACGACAGCCCAGCACACCGTGGACGAGACGGTCCGAGCGACCACGACCGTCGAGACGCTGGCGAAGCTCAAGCCGTCTTTCTACACCGAGGCGTACGCCGCCCGCTTCCCGGAGATCACCTGGAACATCACCCCGGGTAACTCCTCCCCGCTGACCGACGGCGCCTCGGCCGTCCTGATCATGAGCGAGACCAGGGCGAACGAGCTCGGCCTGCGGCCACGGGCCCGGTTCCACACGTTCGCGCTCGCCGGGGACGACCCGTTGCTCATGCTGACCGCGCCGATCCCGGCAACCCGCAAGGCGCTCAAGCGCGCCGGTCTGAGCATCAACGACATCGACGCCTTCGAGGTCAACGAGGCGTTCGCGCCCGTGCCGCTCATGTGGGCCCGCGACACCGGTGCCGACCCGGCGAAGCTCGACCCGCGCGGGGGCGCCATCGCGCTGGGCCACCCACTGGGCGGATCGGGCACCCGCCTGCTCACCACAATGCTCAACTACCTGGAGGCCACCGGCGGCCGTTACGGCCTGCAGACGATGTGCGAGGGCGGCGGCATGGCCAACGCCACCATCATCGAACGGCTCTGACCTCCACCGGACGATCCGCCGGTATCGGTCCCCTGGTCCGCGCCCGGTGCACCGTGGGAGCCGGCCCTCACGCCGTGAACGCGGCCACGGTGAGCTGCCGCACGGCGGGATCCCGGCATGCCTGCGTGTCCGGGCCGCTCAGCCGCAGCGCCTCGGTGTTCCCCGGCGGGTACACGCGCAGCGCGGCGACCGGCGCGGTCCCCGAGGGAGGCGTGCAGCTTTCCGCCACGCCGAGATGCAGGATGCGCAGGACCGCCGTCGCGGCGCCCCCGGGCACGAGCCGCACCGGCGCGCCCGCCGGCCCCGTGCGCTCCGCCGCCGCGCCCACCTGCCGGCCGGCCGCGTCCACGAACGACACACCGGGGAATCCGCGTACCACGCAGGGGCTGTGACCGATGTTGGTCAGGACCAGCCGTTCGTAGTCGCTGCCCGCGGTTCCCTGGCGGTCGACGCTGCTCAGAGCGAGTTGAGCGGTCCGGCACCGGGCCGCCACGGACGTCGCCGGAGCCGCCACCGCGGTGGCGGTACCCCCGCCGCCGCCCGGGCCCGCGCCGCATCCGGCGACGAAGATCGACGTCGCGGCCAGGGCGAGTACCGCCGGAAGAGCCCTCCCACGAGACCTGTGCATGACGACCTCCTCGTCGCGCGGCGAGCCGGCTTGCCGGCAAGCCACCCGGTGATGTCACCTACTCCCTTCCCACTGCTACCCTCCGTGACACCGTCGGAGATCCGTCATACCGGGCTCCAGGGCTCTTGTTCTCGTCGGCGCGTCCGGTTCCTCACCATCGCGTACGGCCCACGCCTGCCGATCGGCCTTTCTCCAGTACCGGGCCTGCCGGGCCACGGCACCGGACTGGCTGACTGGCTGACTGGCTGGCCAGCCGGCCCACACAGTGATCTTCTACCGAGGCCCACTCGGGGTCTGGACCGTGCGCCAACCAGAGGTCATCGTGAAACGGACGGGCTATGAAGCGCGTTGTTGCCGCGTGACGGGGTAGGCCCGCGGGCCGGGTCGTCCCGCACCGACCGGAAGGGATCATGAAAGTCTCCGAAGACGCCGGATGTAGTTCCGGCCGACCCACGCGCGAAGAAGCGCCCGCGGGGGTCGACCGATGATCGAGGCGCTTCTGTTGGTACTCAGCCTGGTGCTCGTGGCCGCCTGCGGCGTTTTCGTCGCGGCCGAGTTCGCTTTCGTCACGGTGGACCGGCCCTCGGTGGAGCGGGCCGCCGAACGCGGTGATCGGGGCGCCCGCGGGGTGCTCACCGCGCTGCGCGGTCTGTCCACCCAGCTGTCCGGCGCCCAGCTCGGGATCACCGTCACCAACCTGATGATCGGTTTTCTGGCGGAGCCCGCCATCGCACGGCTGCTCGAGGGGCCGGTCACCTCGCTCGGCGCCTCGGACGGGCTCGCCCGGGCGGCGTCGGTGGCGATCGCTCTGGTCCTCGCGACGGGCCTGACGATGGTGTACGGCGAACTGCTCCCGAAGAACCTGGCGATCGCCCATCCCCTCGGCACCGCGTTGGCGGTGCAGGCTCCCCAGCGTGCCTTCACGAAGGCCACCGGCCTGCTGATCCGCTCGCTGAACATCACGGCGAACGCGGTGCTGCACCGCCTCGGCATCTCGCCACGCGAGGAGCTGGCCTCGGCCCGTTCGGCTCAGGAGCTGTTCTCCCTCGTCGGGCGGTCCGCCGAGCACGGCACCCTCTCCCACGAGACGGCGACGCTGGTACAGCGCTCCCTGCTGTTCGGTGACCGGACCGCCGAGGACGTCATGACACCCCGGATGCGCATGCGCACCATCCACGCCGACGAACCGGTCAGCGAGGTCATCACCCTCACCCGGCGCACCGGGCACTCCCGCTTCCCGGTACTCGGCACGGACAGCGACGACGTCGTGGGCCTCATCCACGTGAAGAACGCGGTCGCCGTCCCCGAGGACGCCC
>NZ_CDWWXB010000004.1:8143-12460 GCF_977971855.1 Frankia sp. CoWAU3
GGGCGACACGGCGGCCGTGGAGGGCGTGCGGTACACCGTCGAGCGGATGGACGGCCGGCGGGTCGACCGGATCCGTCTGGGCCCGATCGCACCGACGGACGCCACGCCGGAGACGGATGCGGATCCACCGGTCGCGGACCCCGCGGATCGCCGACCTGGCGCAGGCCCGGCAGGCCCGGCAGGCCCGGCAGAGGAGGCCGAGGAGGCCGAGACCGCCTCGGCCGAAAGGGCGGGGTGGGGATGACCGACCTGCTGGCGATCGTCGCCACCGTCGTCCTGCTGGCGCTGAACGCGCTGTTCGTCGGGGCCGAGTTCGCGCTGATCTCGGCCCGGCGGTCGAACTTGGAGCCGATGGACGAGGCGGGCTCGCGGCTGGCAAAGATCACCCTTGGGGCGATGGAGAACGTCTCGTTGATGCTCGCCGGGGCGCAGCTTGGCGTCACCGTCTGCACCCTGGGCCTCGGCGCTCTCGGGGAACCGGCGGTCGCGCATCTGCTCCGCGGGCCGTTCGAGGCGGCCGGGATGCCCTCCGCCCTGCTGCACCCGGTGGCCTTCGCCATCGCGCTGGGCCTGGTGACCTTCCTGCACGTGGTCGTCGGCGAGATGGTCCCGAAGAACATCGCGCTGGCGATGCCGGAGCGTACGGTCTTGCTGCTCGCCCCGCTCCTGGTCGGAGTCGTCCGAGGCGGCAAACCGGTCATCGCGCTGCTCAACACGATCGCGGCCGTGTCGTTGCGACTCGTCGGCGTCGAACCGAAGGACGAGATCGCTAGCGTCTTCACCCGCGACGAGGTCGCCGGGCTCATCGAGGAGTCGCATCGGGAGGGTCTGCTCGCCGAGGACGAGCACGACCTGCTGACCGGGGCGCTGTCGTTCGAGGAACGCACCGCGCGTGCCGTCCTGCTCCCGCCGGACGGGCTGGTCACCGTGTCCCCGGCGGTCACTCCCCGGCAGGTCGAACAGCTCGCCGCGCGCACCGGATTCACCCGCTTCCCGGTGCGGGACCCCGAGGGCGGGCTGATCGGCTACCTGCACCTCAAGGACGTGCTGGAGACCCGGCCGGAGCGGCGGTCCAGCTCGGTCGCGGCCAAGTGGATCCGGCCGCTGGCCCGGGTCGGCGCCGACGACAACCTGCGGACGGCACTGGCGACAATGCAGCACTCCGGCGCGCATCTGGCCAGGGTCACCGACGCCGACGGTACGGTCCTCGGGCTCGTCGCGCTGGAGGACATCCTGGAGGAGCTGGTCGGGGAGATCCGCGACGACGCCGTTCGCACGGCCGTGGTCCCCACCCACCAGCCCGCCTGAACCGTCCGGTCCCGTATCTCCCGTATCTCCCCGGCTACCTTGCCTATCCAGGCCTATCCAGAGGCTTTTGTGCCTGATTTATCCCTCTGGATAGGCAAGGTGGGGATCAGCGGCGGGGGTCCCGGGCGACGATGACCGCCATCAACGGCGCCCACCAGTAGCTGCAGTCCGCCGGCGGCTGCAGGCCGTCGACGACGCGCACGCTGAAGGTGCGGAAGTAGCGGAGCAGGGCCCGCTGATGCCGCCGGGACACCGAGTCGATCTCGTTCGAGTAGTAGGTGAACGAACCGCCGTCGGCCAGGTGGTCGGCGGCGTGCGCGAAGAAGTGCTCGGCGAAGGTGGAACTGCGCACGAAGTACTCATCGACCTCGGTCTCGTCAAGGGGGTAGGTGTCAAAGAGGATGCCGTCGAACCGGCCGAGGCCGGGCATGGCCTCCTGCCAACGCCCGGTGACGATCTCCACCCCGCGGCGCCCCGCGGGGCGGGCCCACTGCTCGGCGACGCGCACCGTGGCCGGGTTCGCCTCGATGATCGTGTGCCGGGCCGGACCGATCTCCTGGACGAACCCGGCGGACAGGCCCAGGCCGAACCCGACCTCGAGGACGGTACCGCCCGGCCGGGTCACCTCGGCGGCCAGCGCCCGCATCAACGGCGCCTCCCAGGTCTGCATCACCTCCTGGCCGGAGACGAGCAGTGTGCCGTCGACCACCGCGGGGACCGCCGCGTCGATGGCTGTGTCGATCGTCGGACGAGGCGCCCCGGCCACCATCGTGCCGGCCGTCTCGTCCAGCGCGCTGAGATCGGCGACGAACTCGTCAAGCGCCCGGTCGAGCAG
Organism: Frankia sp. CoWAU3; assembly: GCF_977971855.1. Lineage (NCBI taxonomy): Bacteria > Bacillati > Actinomycetota > Actinomycetes > Frankiales > Frankiaceae > Frankia > Frankia sp. CoWAU3. Next base: position 10,287 of record NZ_CDWWXB010000004.1, read on the forward strand.
CAACCGCCGTGGCTCCTCGGAGACCGGGGCGAGCAGGGACCGCGAGGTCGGGGTCGGTGTCACGTCGAACTTCGCCGCACGGCGGAGCACAGGACCTCCCAGATCATGCATCTTTGCCGGTATTGCGCTATGTTCCATCCATACTGGTTCTGTCCATACTGCGATCTTCCATCCCTTACTGCGATACTCGGCCTGTGCGCCCGCGCCCGTCCAGGCATCCGCCATATCTGAGAGGGTCGCCAGTCTCGGCGCACCTTGGGAGCGGGGCACGGTGACGGGGACGACGCCACCTCCGCTGCCCGGCGACGCCGTGCGCCCGCTTCAGCTGACCGATCCGCGGCGGCTCGGGGTCTACCAGGTGATCGGCCGGCTCGGGCAGGGCGGCATGGGCACCGTCTTCCTCGGCCGGGCACCCGACGGAAGCGCCGTCGCGATCAAGATGATCAGGCCGGAGCTCGCGCAACGGCCCGAATTCCGCGCCCGGTTTGCCCGCGAGGCCGAGAGTGCTCGTCGGGTCCGCCGGTTCACCACGGCCGCCGTACTGGACGCGGATCCGTACAGGCCCCAGCCCTATCTCGTGACCGAGTTCGTCGAGGGTCCGACGCTGTCGAGGCGCGTCTCCGTACGGGGGCCGCTGCGGCCCGCCGATCTCGAACAGCTCGCGGTCAGCGTGACGACCGCCCTGAGCGCCATCCACGCGGCCGGGATCGTGCACCGCGACCTCACCCCCGGCAACGTCCTGCTGTCCCCGGTCGGCCCCAAGGTGATCGACTTCGGCCTGGCCCGCGAGTTCAACGCGGACACCGACCTGAGCCACAACGTCCGGCACGCCATCGGTACGCCCGGTTACATGTCCCCGGAGCAGATCCTCGACGCACCGATCACCTCGGCGGTCGACATCTTCGCCTGGGGCGCCGTCATAATCTTCGCCGCCACCGGGCACGCGCCGTTCGGCACCGGTCGCATCGACGCCATTCTCTACCGCATCGTCAACGAGCCGCCGCGGCTCGACGGAGTTGGCGGCGAGCTGCGCAACCTCGTCGAGATCGCGATGGCGAAGGACCCGGCGGCCCGGCCGAGCGCGGAGGAGCTGCGGACGGCGCTGATCGGCGGGGGTACCCTCCCCGCGCGCCCGGAGCCCGGCACCATACCGTCCGGACCGCCCGGCACCGCCCGGCACCGCCCGGCCCACCGGACGTGCCCGCCGCTGGGCCCGGCGCCGGCCGTCAGGCGCCGCGGGGTCGGCGCCCAGGTCGGAGCCGCCGCCCCGCGGCACGGGCAGCACCGCCGGTACCGCCGCGAACGTGGCGGACATGCCCGTCACCCAGCTGTCCCCGCCGCCTGTCGCCTCGCCGCCGCCGATTCCAGCCCGGACCTCGCCGCCGATACCGGCCCGGACCCCGCCGCCGCGTGGACAGCCCGGGTCGGTACCCCCGCATCCAGCAGGAACCCCACACCCACCGGCACCCAGCCCATCACCGGCCCCATCACCACCAGCCCCATCCAGGCTGCGGTGGTCTCGGACGGCGCTGCTCGTCGCCGGACTCGCCATCGCGATCACCGCCGCGACGGTGCTGATCATCGTGCCGCGCGGCGGTGGCCCGTCGCCGGTGTCGGCGGCCGACCGCGCGTCCATCTCGTCGCGCCTGGCCGCGGACGCGGCGGCCCAGCGGGCCCGGCAACCGGACCTGGCCGGTCGGCTGAGCCTCGCGGCCTACCGGATCGCCCCGACGGAGGCCGCGCGCGCGGCCGTCCTCGCGTCCTTCGCCCAGTCCACCGCCACGCGGATCCCCGCCGGCCCCGCAGCCTTCTCCGACATCGCGCTCAGCCCGGACGGCACGACCCTCGCCGGCACCGACGACACCGGCAGCCTCCACCTCTGGAAGGTCGACGCTGCCGGCCGGCCCACCGCCACCACCGGGGGCTCCGCGAACGACCATGCGCACGGCGTCGTGTTCGACCGCTCGGGCACCCGACTCGCAACGGGTGGGGAGACCGACGCCGGCCGGCTCTGGGACATCGCCGATCCGGCGCGCCCCCGACCGCTCAGCACGCTCGACCCCCAGGCCACGCCGGTCCATCGGCTCGCGTTGTCGAGCAGCGCGCATCTGCTCGTCACCGCCGGCGAGGACTGGTCGGTGGGGCTGTGGGACGTCGCCAACCCGGCGCGGCCC
>NZ_CDWWXB010000004.1:12598-15559 GCF_977971855.1 Frankia sp. CoWAU3
GGCCGCGCCGGACCGGTGACGGATGTGGCACTGCGACCGGACGGCGCCGTCCTCGCCATCGCCGGCGCCGGCGGCCCCGTGCAACTGTGGAACGTCCGCGACCCCCGCAGGCCCGTCCAGATGGCCTCGGTGCCCGGCCACACCGGCGCGGTGAACACCGTCGCGTTCAGCCCGGACGGACGGCGGCTGGCCACCGGCGGCGACGACCGGATCCTGCAGGTCTCCGACGTCGGCGATCCCGGCCATCCGCGGGTCCTGCGCCGGCTGTCCGGCCACACCGCCCCCGCCGTCGCCGTCGCCTTCACCACCGACGATCATCTGGTGAGCGCGGACGGCGGTGGCGCGGTCGCCTACTGGGACCTCTCCGCCCCCACACCCGCGATGACCCCCCTGGGCGTCCTGGACGCACCCGCCCGGGCGGTGGCCGTGACCGGCACCGAGACCGTCGCGCTGACCACCGGCAAGGGGTCGGTCCTCCTCGGGACGCTCGACCCGGCCAGGCTGCGCCGGCTGGCCTGCGCCAGGCCGGGCGCGGCCCTGAGCCCGGCCGAATGGAGCCGGCTCATTCCCCGCCTCCCCTACACCGACTCCTGCTCCGGTTAGGACCGCTCCCCGGCTCCGGTCAAGGCCCGTTCTCCCGCTCCGGTGCGGACCGCTCCCCGGCGCCATCCGGCACGTCACGCCCCGGGGCCCGGCGACGCCGGCAGCCGAGCTCACCCGCACGCCCGGTCCTCACCCGCGGCCGCTCGCCGGTGACCGCTCCCGCACACGGGGGCCCAGGGGCGGAGGCCCAGGCGGGGGCGCGGGCGCGGGCGCGGCTAGGCCGGCACGGGTCCCACGCCGGCCGTCAGGCTCGCGAGCTTGGCGACGTTCTCCCCGACCGTGTCGTCGTTGCGGGGGACGTAGTGCGCGTCGAAGGCGATCTTCCGGCCGTTCGCCAGGTAGTAGCGCAGGAAGGCGGCGGTCGCTGGCCGGCGCAGGGCGTCCGTGCGGGCGTAGACGAACAGCGGCTTGCACAGTGGCAGGTAGAGGCCGGTACCGACCGACACGGCGTTCGGCGCGACGCACCCGTCACCATTGTTGATTTCGACGCCGCGCAGCTTGGTGCCGAAGGTCTCGTAGGTGGGGAAGTCGAGGTAGCCAATGGCCGAGCGGTCGGCGGCCACGTCGTTGGCGACCCCGCTGAGATCGGTCTGCCGGTAGTCGCGAGACCGGTCGCTGGCGTCACTGATCGTGGCGTTGAACACCTGCGCCTGCACGGAGCCGCGCGGCGGCCCGACAAACGTGATCGGCTCGTCCGGGAACGACGGGTCGATCTGGCTCCACCGGGTGACGGCGGAACCGGCCCCCCACACCTGCTTGACCTGCTGCAGAGTCAGACAGTGCAGCCAGGTGTTCTGCGGGTTGACCACGATCGGCAGGGTGTGGTGCGCCACCTCGAACCCGACGACCTTCTTCTCGCAGTCGGGGTTCTTGATGAACCCGGGATTGAGTTCGAACGAAGCGTCGGCGATGTCGGCCTTGCCGCTGCACAGCGCGGCGAAACCGTCCTCGGTCGTCGTGGACTCGATGCTGACGGTGACGTTGCGCTGGACCTGACGAAATTCGTTGTAGGCGGTCTCGGTAATCGGGGCGACCTCCGAGGATCCCGCCACCCGGACGAGGTTCGCGGCGGAGGCGGGTGGCCCGGTTGGGCCGGTGGCGGATGGGGCCGGCGACGACCGCGGCCCGCCGGGAGCCGAAGATTCCCCGGCCGTCCCCGGCGGAGGCACCGTGCGGGCCGCCCACACCGCCCGTCGAGGAGTCCGAGGGCAGGTCGAGCCTCCCCGGCGGCCCGAGCAGAACGTGGTCCCGATCGGCGCCCACCGTCATGAGGCCGGGTGGGATCCGGTGACCGGACGTGTCGGACGGGCCCGGCCCGCCGGCGACGATCCCCGGCGGTGGGGAATCCGCCGCGCCACCCGAGGAGATCATCGTGTCGTCCCCGGCGCCCAAGCCGTGCGGCGCGGAGCCGTCCGGGCCGCTGAGCACCGTCGCCGCGGCCGTCACGCCGTCCGCCTCCGGCACGCCTCGGATCCCGGCCGGACCCGCTGCGCCCGCGAACCCCCTCGGCCCGGACAGCCCCCTCGGCCCGGACAGGAAGGGCGGCCGCGAGACCAGGTACGCGGCGTCCGGCGGCCGGATCACCGCGGTGACGTCGGAGGGGTCCTGAGCAGAGGGTTCCTGAGCGTCACCGACCTCGCCCGACGCGCCGAAACCGCCGGCGGTCACCGCCCCGACGGCCCCGAAGGCCGCGGGCGCTCCCGGAACGCCGACCGCACCGGGCACACCCGGAAGATCGGGTGCACTCCCGGCGCCGACGGCGCCGAACCGGTCAGCGAGGTCGGCGGCGAGCAGCGCCGCGCCCATCGCCACATCCGCGTCCGAACCGTGGTCGATCCGGCCGATCCCGCTGAAGGTCTCCCGCAGCCGGCGGGCCACCAGCGGAAGGTGGGAGATCCCACCGGACAACAGGATCCGGGACAGCTCGGCGGAGGTCACCGGCACCGAGCGGAGCGCCCGGCGAAAGGTCATGATTGTGTCATCGACAATCGGGCCGATGAGGGTCTCCAGCTCCGCCCGGCTCAGCGTGACGAAGGTATCGACTCCGGGAAGGGAGACCGGAACGTCAACTTCGTCCTCACCGGAAAGGATCTCCTTCGCCTGCGCGCATTCCCGCCGCAGCCTGCCGAGCGCGGTCCGGATCATCGGGTCGGAACGGTCGAGCGCCGCACGCTCGACACCCGCGCCGGTCAGCACCCGGTCGACCAGGAGATCGTCGAGCTCGAGGCCGGCGCCGTGGCGCAGACCCGCGGCCAAGCCGAGCAGCTGGAACCCGAACGGCGAGAAGGACAGGATCCCCATGTCGAGGAAGCCTGCGCCGAAGTCGTACCATCCGACCAACTCGACGGTCTGGGTCGA
>NZ_CDWWXB010000004.1:15835-21182 GCF_977971855.1 Frankia sp. CoWAU3
GCGAACACCTCGCGCCGGGCCGCCGACCAGAAAGTCGGGAACGTCACGACGACCTGGTCCGGTTCCGACCCGAGCTGCTCGGTGGCGGCCGTGACAACGTAGGACACCAACCGGGCAATCAGCCCCTCCCGGCTGTAGGCGGCACCCCCGAGCAGAACGGGACCGCTGTCCCCGAGCAGGCGCAGGAGGTCGGTTGCGGCACGCTCGGGGTCGACCAGCGACCGGCGGTCCGCCGAGCGGGCGAACTGCAGGCCACCGGCCGGGGCAGCGTAGATCACCGACGGCAGGCGACGCTGACCGCTCAGTTCGAGCACGCGGGGCCAGCCTCCGTCCGCCACCCCGACGATCGTGTTCGCGGACCCGAGGTCGATACCCAGCTGATAGCTCACCGCGTCTCCCGAAACCCACGCGATCATCACGGCGACCGGAGCCACGGTACTCCGCTCGGCCGCCGGAGATCCTTCCACTCCCGTTACCACGATCATCGTAGACGTTTGACCAGGCAATATTTGTGTCCGGGAGCGGACAAAATATTTCCGGCTCCCGTTGAGCCGGTGAGCAGGTCCCTGAGTTGCCGAATGGTGCCGGACGGTGCCGAGCCCCGGCCCGACCGGCCTGCCGTGGACGGAACTGTGGAGGGTTGGGCACAGTCCAGCGGCCGTGGACCGTTCCTAACCCTCCACGCTTTTCCGTCGCGGCTTTCCGTCGCGGCTTTCCGCGGCGTCGGAGGGTGCCGCGGCCCGGCCCTCGTGCGCGGCCAGGCCGTCATGCGCGGCGAGGATGGCGTCGGCGGCCAGGCTCGGAGTGAGGGTGCCGTCGCGGACCCGCCGTTCAAGGTCCGGAGTGATCTCGCGGACCCCTGGATCGGCCCGCAGGCCCGCGAGCAGCCGATCGTGGACCATCGCCCACATCCAGTCGACCTGCTGGCGGCGGCGGCGGGCGGCGAGTTCGCCGGAGGCGTCGAGGGTGTCCTGATGCTTGACGATCTGCGCCCAGACAGTGTCCAGCCCCGTCCGCTCCACCGCGCTGCACGTCAGCACCGGGGTGTTCCAGTCCCGGAGACCGGCGGAGCCCTGCAGCAGCCGCAGCGCGCCGGCGAGTTCCCGGGCGGCACGGCGGGCGTCGAGCTCGTGCGGCCCGTCGGCCTTGTTCACCGCGATGACGTCGGCGAGCTCCAGCACCCCCTTCTTGATGCCCTGGAGCTGATCCCCCGTGCGGGCCAGGGTCAGGAACAGGAAGGTGTCGACCATGTCAGCGACGGTCGTCTCCGACTGGCCGACGCCGACCGTCTCGACCAGGACAACGTCGTAGCCCGCCGCCTCCATGACGACCATCGCCTCGCGGGTCGCCTTGGCGACGCCACCGAGCGTCCCCGCGGTGGGCGAGGGCCGGATGAACGCCGCCGGATCGGTGGACAGCGCCGCCATCCGGGTCTTGTCCCCCAGGATGCTGCCGCCGGTACGCGTCGAGGAGGGGTCGACGGCGAGCACCGCCACCTGGTTTCCCTTCCCGGTGAGCATGGTGCCCAGCGCGTCGATGAACGTCGACTTGCCCACCCCGGGCACCCCGGTGATGCCGATCCGACGGGCCTTGCCCGCGTGCGGCAGCAACGTCACCAGCAGCTGCTGGGCGAGCTCCTGGTGGTCGGGCCTGGTGGACTCGACGAGGGTGATGGCCCGCGCGATCCAGGTCCGCGACGAGGCCAGCACCCCGTCGGCGTACTCACCCGGATCGATCGGTCGTCGGGTCACCATGCCGGATCTGCCGTCACTCGGGGCGGGTCAGGCCGCGGGGTAAGCGGGGTGAGCGAGCTGGGCCGACAGGGTCGCGAGCAGGTCCAGCGCGGCGTCGGCGATGACCGTGCCGGGCGGGAAGATCGCGGCGGCGCCGGCGGCCCGCAGCTCGTCGAAGTCACCGGGAGGGATGACCCCGCCGACCACGATGAGGATGTCGGGCCGGTCGAGCGCGGCGAGCTCCTCACGCAGCGCGGGCACCAGGGTGAGGTGGCCGGCGGCCAGCGAGTTGACGCCGATGATCTGGACGTCCGCCTCGACGGCCTGGCGGGCGACCTCGGCCGGGGTCTGGAACAGCGGGCCGACGTCCACGTCGAAGCCGAGGTCGGCGAACGCGGTGGCGATCACCTTCTGGCCGCGGTCGTGACCGTCCTGGCCCATCTTCGCGACCAGGATCCGGGGCCGGCGACCCTCGGCGCGTTCGAAGGCTGCGGCGGCCTCGCGGGCGGCGACGATGTTGCCGGCGGGTCCCGCCTCGTCCCGGTACACCCCGGAAATGGTACGGATCTGGCCCGCGTGACGCCCGTAGACCTTCTCCAGCGCGTCGGAGATCTCCCCGACCGTCGCCTGAGCCCGGGCCGCGTCGACGGCGAGCGCCAGCAGGTTCTGCTCCAGCCCGGGGCCGCGGCGCCCGTCGCGGGCCGCGGCGGCCGCCGCGGTCAGGGCGTGCAGCGCCGCCTCCACCGCGGCCGGGTCACGGTCGGCGCGCAGCCGGCGCAGCTTCTCGATCTGCTCGGCGCGCACCGCCGAGTTGTCGACCTTGAGCACCTCGATGCCCTCGTCCGCGTCGACGCGGTACTTGTTCACTCCGATCAGCGGCTGGCGGCCGGAGTCGATGCGGGCCTGGGTGCGGGCGGCGGCCTCCTCGATACGCATCTTCGGGATCCCAGCGTCGATGGCCTGCGCCATGCCGCCCGAGGCCTCGACCTCGTCGATGTGCTCCCAGGCCCGGCGGGCCAGGTCGTGGGTGAGCCGCTCGACGTAGTAGCTGCCGCCCCACGGGTCGATCACCCGGGTGGTGCCGGACTCCTGCTGCAGCAGCAGCTGGGTGTTGCGGGCAATGCGGGCCGAGAAGTCCGTCGGCAGGGCCAGTGCCTCGTCGAGGGCGTTGGTGTGCAGCGACTGGGTGTGCCCCTGGGTGGCGGCCATCGCCTCCACGCAGGTGCGCACCACGTTGTTGAACACGTCCTGGGCGGTCAGCGACCAACCCGAGGTCTGCGAGTGGGTCCGCAGCGACAGCGACTTGGCGCTCTTCGGGGTGAACTGGTTGACCAGCCGCGACCACAGCAGCCGGGCCGCGCGCAGCTTGGCGACCTCCATGAAGAAGTTCATGCCGATCGCCCAGAAGAACGACAGCCTTGGTGCGAACGCATCGATGTCCAGCCCCGCGCCCAGCCCTGCCCGGATGTACTCGACCCCGTCGGCCAGGGTGTAGGCGAGCTCCAGATCGGCCGTCGCCCCGGCCTCCTGCATGTGGTAGCCGGAGATCGAGATCGAGTTGAACCGCGGCATCCGCCGCGAGGTGAAGGAGAAGATGTCCGAGATGATCTGCATCGACGGCTGCGGCGGGTAGATGTAGGTGTTGCGGACCATGAACTCCTTGAGGATGTCGTTCTGGATGGTCCCGGCGAGCTGCCCCGGGGCCACCCCCTGCTCCTCGGCCGCGACGATGTAGAGCGCCAGCACCGGCAGCACGGCGCCGTTCATGGTCATCGACACGCTCATCTTGTCCAGCGGGATACCGTCGAACAGCTGGCGCATGTCGAGGATGGAGTCGATGGCGACGCCGGCCATGCCGACGTCGCCGGTGACCCGCGGGTGGTCGCTGTCGTAGCCGCGGTGGGTCGGCAGGTCGAAGGCGACCGACAGGCCCTTCTGCCCGGCGGCGAGGTTGCGCCGGTAGAAGGCGTTCGACGCGGCGGCGGTGGAGAACCCGGCGTACTGGCGGATGGTCCACGGCTGGGTGACGTACATCGCCGGGTATGGGCCGCGCAGGAAGGGCGCGATCCCCGGGTAGGTGCCCAGGAAGTCCAGGCCCGCGGTGTCGGCGGCGGTGTAGAGCGGCTTCACCGCGATGCCCTCGGGGGTATCCCAGGTCAGCGCGTCGGCGTCCTTGCCGGTCGCCGCCTCCAGGGCGGCCCGCCACTCACCCTCCGCCGCGTCCGCCCCGGCCGGCGTGGTGCCCAGCTCCACCGCGGAGAAGTCCGGGACCATCGTGGCACGTTGCGAGCTGTCCGTGGACATCAGGCCACCCCAACCTCGGCGAGCGCCGCCCGCAGCACGGCGACGGCATTGCATCCAGTGAACACGTATCCGCCGATGCCCGCGGCGGCATCGGTCCGCGCGCGCGCACCGGCCTGGCCCGCGAGCCACACCCGGCTCGCCCCGGCGGCCCGCAGCGCCTCGGCGACCGGCCCAGCGTGCTCGGCGTATACCTTGTCGGCCGAGCACAGACAGGCCACGGTGGCCCCGGAGGCGCTGAACGCCGCCGCGATCGACGCCGGGTCCGTGCCCGGGCCGGACGTCGGAGTCTCGAACCCGCCCGCCTGGAACAGGTTGGCGGCGAAGGTGGCGCGCGCGGTCGAGGCCGCCGCGCTGCCCAGGGTGGCCAGGAAGACCACGGGCCGGCCGCCCGTCGCCGCCAAGTGCGCGTCGGAACGGGCGCGCAGCTCCTCGAAGGTGAGGTCGTAGGTGACCTCCGGCAGCCCGGCGCCCACCGCCGTGGCGGCCTCCCCTCCGGCGCCGGCGGGGCTCACAGCGGGCACGGGGCTCGCAGTAGGCACGGCGGGCCGCTCGGGGAGCTTCTCGCCCAGGTTCGGGAACTCGCTCACCCCGGTGATCGGGTCCCGCCGGTGGGCGATCGCGTCGGAGCGCGTCGCCCAGGTGGCCGCGATCCGCTCGGCGACGAGCCCGGACCGCAGGCCGGCGACGATCCCGCCGGCCCGCTCGATCTCGGTGAACCAGGCCCAGGCCGCCTCGGCGAGCTCGGCGGTGAGCGACTCGACGTACCAGGAGCCACCTGCCGGGTCGGTCACCCGGATCAGGCTCGACTCCTCCTGCAGGAGGGCCTGGGTGTTGCGGGCGATCCGGCGGGAGAAGTCGTCGGACCGGCCGAGGCGCGTGTCGAACGGCAGGACGGTGACCGCTTCGGCGCCGCCGACACCGGCGCCGAAGCAGGCCAGCGTCGTGCGCAGCATGTTCACCCAGGGATCCCGGCGGGTCATCATCGCCGCCGAGGTGACCGCGTGCTGACGCTGGGCCCGGTCGGCCGGCTCAGCGCCGCACACCTCGGCGACCCGTGACCACAACTGGCGGGCGGCCCGCAGCTTCGCGATCGAGGAGAACTGATCGGCGGTGACCGCGTAGCGAAACTCGATCTGGGCAAGCGCCTCGGCAAGGCTCAGGCCGGCCTCGGTGAGCTCCCGCAGGTAGGCGACGCCGGTGGCCAGTGACGCCCCAAGCTCCTCGGCGTCACTGCCACCCGCGCGATGGTACGGCTGGGCGTCGACGACGAGGGCGCGGATCCCGGGGAACTCCCGCACGCACCGGCCGGC
>NZ_CDWWXB010000004.1:21676-23489 GCF_977971855.1 Frankia sp. CoWAU3
CCGCCGGCCGGCAGGCCGGTCCGCGCGGCCAGACCGATCGGGTCGGCGCCGAGGCTGCCCGTGAGCTGCGAACCGGGCAGGCCGCGGGCGGCGACGAGGCCGAAGAACTCCTCGGCGGCCGCGGCGGTGAGCTCCCCCGCGTCCAGCACGATCGGCGCGAGGTCGAGGTAGACCTCGCGCAGCACCGCACCGAGCCCGCCGATCGGCAGACCGGCGGGCCCCAGCCGCAGCCAGAGCGAGGTGGCGCCGTTCTCCAGATCGGCGAGGACCGCTTCGGCGGCGAGCGTGGCATCGGGGTTGTCATGCAGCGCGCGGACATCCCAGCCGCCGGTGCCCGCGCCCTGCGCCCGCCCACCCCGCACGAACGGGGCGAACCCCGGCAGGCCCACCCCGCCGGCGGGGGTGTTCTCGGCGATGTAGAGCGGACGGATCCGCAGACCGTCGTAGGTCCGCGTGGCCAACAGCTCCTCGACTTCGCCGGGAGTAGTCGCCTCGGTCGCCACGCCGGACTTGCGCAGCACCTGCAGGACGAGCGTCTGCCAATCGGCGCGCGTCGCCTCCGGAAAGTCTGCGGCCAGCGACAACCCGGCCGATGGAACGCTCATGTTCCGGATCGTAGGCCCGGGGGGCCCAGGCGGCCTGGAATGTACTTCCCGTCACAACGCCTTGCGCGCGTTTCGCCGGATCGTGTCCCTGCTCACGATGCCCACAGCCGCTCAGCCACCGCGGCTGTGCCGGCGGCGGACGCCTCAGCGACCACTCTGGACGCCTCGGCCCGCTCGGCCGCCCGCGCCGCCAGGACCCGGGTCACCGCCGAGACGACCCGCTCCGGATGCCAGGTCACGTCGGCCACGCTGAAGCGCAGCACCGTCCAGCGCAGCGCGGCGAGGATGTTGCCGCGATGACGGTCCTGGTAGATCATCGCCGGCGGGCTGGTGGCCGAGAAGGTGTCCGCCTCCACGTCGAGTCGCTGCGCAGGCCAGGCGAGATCCAGCCGGGTGATGATCTGGCCGGTCCCGTCCATGACCGGCCACTGCAATTCCACGGGCGCGAGCCCGTTGTCGGCCAGCAGCAGCCGCAGCCGGGTCTCCAGGGGGGTCTCGGCCCGGCCGTCGGCCAGCGACCACCAGTCGGTCGTCTGCCGGAAACCGCGCCGCCCCTCGGCTGCCGCCCGTGCCCCCGCCAGGCTCGGCACCAGGCCGCGGTGCAGGGCTGCGCCAGGTGGGCGACCGCCACCTCACGCGACTGGGCGGCCAGCACGAGATCCGCCAGCGTCCGCTCCGGCGAGGTGAGTGGGATCCCACCCAGCTCGACGCGCTGGTCGACGTCGAGATCGCTGAAGTGCAGCCGGATCCCGCGCGGCTGGGCCCGGGTCTGCCGAGCCGGAAGAAGAAGGTGCACGGGTTCGGCGGAGCTTTCCGGAACCTCGAGCGGAAAACCGTGGAGCCGGGCGGCGGTGATCCCGCAGACGACGGCTCGGGGACGCCCGATGAGCGCGGCCCGTACCCGTGCCGAAAATGGCGAGAAGAAGACCGGGAGAATCGGCGTTGTATTTTCACCGCCGACGACCGACGCCGCGTGTCCGGGGCCCGCGGTGATGGCACCATGGCGCTTTCTTCGTCGGCACGCGACGTCGTTCCGGACAAGTCCGGCGGATTCCTTCTCCCGGATTTCAGAATGCTCGGCGCGCCGCCGGCCCCCCGGCCGCGGGACGTCGTCGACGGAGCCGGGGAGCTCCGTCGGGCCGAGAGGTACGACGAAGACACCGCGCACCGGATGGCTCCACTGGCCAGAGTGGACGAGCTGGCGCAGC
>NZ_CDWWXB010000004.1:23596-27310 GCF_977971855.1 Frankia sp. CoWAU3
TCGCCTGCCGGTAGGTGATCGCACCCCCCTGGCGACCGGCGATGCGGACCGCGGGGTCGAAACCTGGATAGCGCACGGGACGGGTCGGCGGGGACGAGGCCGAAGCGGAAAACGTCATGGACCGAGAATCCATCAGGTAGCCCCGGTAATCCAGCGCCGCAGGCCACCTGTGGATAACTCCTCACAGGAGGACGACGAACGTAGGGCCCACCGGTAACCCAGCCGGCTGTCACCGGAACCATTTCCTCAAGCCGGCTTAGGAAGAGTAGCCGCTACCTGGCCGAGTTGCTTGCGCGAATGTACGATAACGACGGCGTGCACCGTCCGATAACGTAAGATAGTCCACGGACGGCCGGTTCAACGGACGGCCGGCTGGTCAGCCACGGATCAGCAACGCGATCGCCACGATCGCACCGAGCGTGATGACCACGCCACGTAGAACGTTCGGTCGTAGCCGGCGGGCCACCCGGGCACCGATCGTCCCACCGAGCAGGGATGCGACCACGAGGATGCCGGCGAACCCCCACGAGGCCTTCGCGGTGACCAGGAAGACCGCCACTCCCACCGCGTTGGCCCCGAACGCGAGCAGCGTCTTCAGCGCGTTGGTGCGCTGCAGGTCGTCGGTGAGCAGAATGCCCAGCACCCCAAGGAGCAGCACCCCGAGCCCCGCGCCGAAATACGATCCGTAGGCTCCCGCGACGAAGATCCCGAGCCGAGTCGGCCAGGTCACCCGGTCGGAGGCGAGCGAACCGGAGGCGGGCGACAGCAATGCGGCCGCGGGCGAACCGGATGGCCCGGATGGCGCCGACTCCGGCGGCCCGCCACCCGCCGCCGTGCTGGCTCTCCGGCGTGCCACCACGGCCGCGAGCCGGGGCTGAGCCGCCAGGAGCAGACAGGAGACCAGCACCAGGTACGGAACCAGCGCCCGGAAGCTGTCGGAGGGCGTGGCCAGCAGCACAACGGCGCCGGCCAGACCGCCGAGCAGAGCCGGCGGTCCCAGGGCACGCAGCCGGACGGCCTGCCCGGCAAGCTCGCGGCGGTAGCCCAGCGCCCCACCGGCGTACCCGGTGACCAGCCCCACCGATGAGGTGATGTTGGCGGTCAGCGCCGGCAGACCGGTGGCGAGCAGCGCCGGGAAGGCGATCAGGGTCCCGCCGCCCGCGATCGTGTTCACCGCGCCCGCGAGCAGACCCGCCCCGCCCGCGAGCAGGGCATCGGCTGGTCCCACGTGTCCTCTATGCCGATGGAAGGGTGACGGGGTGACGGGGTGACGGGTTCGGTGCAGTGCGGCCGGTCCGGCTCAGAGGTCGAACTCCTCCGGGTTGATGCCGACCGCGAAGCACGCCTCCCGCACGACGGCCTGCTCCGTCTTGTCGAAGTTGCCATCGGCCCCGCCGATGACGATCCCGATCTGGATGACCGCTCTGGCCTCCGCCGGCTTCTTCTTCGTCTTCCCGATCTCCTGGAGGATGGAGACCTTGCCGAACTCGAAATCGGCCTGCAGCTTGCCGACATAGTCGTTGAAGCGACGCTGGAGATCATCCGCGGGAAAGTTGTTGAGCACGTCGTTGGAGATGATCAGCGCGGCGACCCGCTGCCGCTCGGCCGGGTCGATGGTCCCGTCCGCCGCGGCGACCAATGCGCACATCGCCATGCTGGCATCGCGGAAGGCACCGCTCTTCAGGTCGTTTTTCTTGGCGTTCAGCTGGCCCTGCATCGTCTGGGCGGACTGACGCAGCTGGTTCCAGATCGGCACCTGGGCTCCCTCGCACGGTGACGTATCACTAGATGGTTCCTCGCAGGTCAACGCATGACCGCCCGGACATGCTCCCACCGGCTGGCCGAGGGTCAGGAACCGGCACCGCCGCGAACGCGGTTGAGCCGGTCCACCGCCGCCTGCGCGTCACCGATCGTGGCGAAGTCGACCGCGACGAACGTCGGGATCCGCCCGCGCTCCTGGCGACAATGCTGTGCCCGGGTGAACACGGTCTCGGCGGCGTTCGCGCCGAGGGCGGCACGGCGGCTGGGCGCGGCGGCGGTGAGCCAGTGGTTCATCAGGAGCAGCGAGGCACCGTCCACGCCCCGGTTGCGGGCGCAGGTCCGCAGATCCTCGGGTTTCTTCGCATCGAACGGAGTGTCCTCGGCGTACCGGTAGAAGCTGCGCAGGAACGTGCCCGGCAGGTCCTGCCGCTCGGTGAAGACCACCAGGCGTCGGCCCGAGGCAACCATCTCGCGCAGGGTCGGCCATCGGCCATGCGGATCCTCCGGCGGCGTCGTCACCATCCCCGCGAGGCCCGCGGCCGCCACGCCGCCGGCGATCTCGCTCGCCGGCACCTCATTATCCTGGATGATCAGCGTCACGACCTCGGTGGGATTGCGGTTCATCCAGTCCCGGACCCGAGTCAGCTCCGCCACGAAGTCGAGGGAGCCGAGCTGGCACAGGTCATGGCACAGCCAGGTGCCGGGGCGTTCCGACCGGGCGCCTCGCGTCAGCGGGGCGAGCGCGTCGCGGGTCGCGGGCGGCAGGGTCTGCAGATAAGCGTCGACCTGGGTCGGCGATGTCCAGTGGTGCACATCGAGCAGCAGGGCGCGCACCCCCAGGTCGAGCTGGTGCGTGATCGCCGGGTCCTGGGCAGGCCCGAGAAACCGGTCCTCGCTGGTGGCCATCGCGTTGTGGGTGGCCAGGTAGCTCACCTGGTCATAGCGCCGGTCGCATAGCGCCTGCTGGCTGTTGCAGAGCTTGCGGGCCTCGGCGGCGGCGCCGGGGAAGGCCGTCCAGGTCACGATGATCATCAGGGGCGCCGCGAGGGCGAACGCCGTGGCGACCCGGCGCCGCCGGCCGGTCCGGTTCCACCGGGCGGACACCGCGACGAGCCGCGACAATCCGTAGCCGACCAGGCCGGCCACCAGCGTCCAGGCCACGATCCGCAGGAAGTCGCTCTCGAGCGTGCCGTAGGCGCGCGAGGAGAAGTCGACCAGCACTGCGCCGGCTCCCGGCGGCAGGGGCGACGACGGCCTGTCCAGCGAGGTCAGCGGATTCGGCAGCGCGATGCGCAGGACGACGCCGAGCAGCCCGGCACCAACGCCGGCGAGGACCACCGCACCGGTCGCGGCCCGGACCCGGGACACCCCCCGCAGCCCGGCCAGCACGACGATGCTGACCATGGCCGCCGTCATGATCAGGGCGAGCAGGAGGGAGACCCACACCAGGGTCGCGGCGACGTCGTGCAGCCGGTCGATCGCGACGATCATCGGCCGGTCACGCAGATCCGACAGGCGGACCCCGAGATCGAGGGTGGATCCGTGGAGATACGCCTGGAGCCGGCCGATGGCCGTCTCGTCGCCCCGGAAGACCTCCGGACCGACCAGCGCCAGCGCTCCGGCGATGTTGCCCGACCTCAGCAGGGCGCGCAGCGGAGCCTCGATGCGCGCCCGGGTGTCGGCGTCCACCCGGTCCAGCACCACGGGCAGGACGCGGTCGGTGTCCTGCGGGGAGAGCTCGATCGCGGGCAGGGACTTCGGCGGGCGCCCGGCGGCGATGTCGTCGAGCGCGGTGACGACATCGTGGGTGAACTCCTGCACGGTGGTGACCTGGTAGCTGGTGCCGGCACCCAGTTCACCGGCGACGTACCGGTTGGCCAGGCCCGAGATGTTGTCGAAGATCGGCCGGAGATCGACGGCGAGTTCGACGTCGTCCGTGTCGGCCCGCAGGTA
>NZ_CDWWXB010000004.1:27754-35902 GCF_977971855.1 Frankia sp. CoWAU3
GGGGGCAGCACCGTGCGCAGGTTCGCGGTGACGAGGGAGCTGTCGACCGGGAGGCCGGCCAGCAACGTGTCGACCGCAGGATCGGGCAGTACCTGGGTGTAGACGCGGTCGAAGGCGTCGGCCCGGTTCAGCGACTGCGAGTAGAAGGCCGGGTTCAGCACGGTCCGCCACGCGGTGATGACGACGACCAGCGGCAGCCAGCAGAGCACGACGAGGGCGACGAGGGCGAGGCGCCCCCGCTCCCCTCCTCGGCGACCCATGGCCTACCGACAGACAGGCAGACCTGGCCGGGCCCGCAGACCCGGATGGGCCCGCAGACCCGGATGGGCGACGTCCGCCAGCATCTCCTCGATGCGGGCCGCAACCTCGTCCGGGCTGCCGGAACCGTCCACCGTGCGCAGCAGGCCACCCCGCTGGTAGTAGCGGCGCAATGGTGCGGTCTCCTGCTCGAAGACCTTCAACCGGCGACGGGCGGTGTCCTCCGCGTCGTCGACCCGGTCCTCGGTGCGGGACCGGCGCCGGATGCGGTCGAGCACCTCGTCGACGTCGACGACCGCGTCGAGCGGGCCGCAGGTCACCACGAGCATCCGGTCCAACGCCTCGGCCTGGGGGTAGGTCCGGGGGAACCCGTCGAACAGGAACCCCACCGCACAGTCGACGCCACTCTCG
This sequence comes from Frankia sp. CoWAU3, assembly GCF_977971855.1. NCBI lineage: Bacteria > Bacillati > Actinomycetota > Actinomycetes > Frankiales > Frankiaceae > Frankia > Frankia sp. CoWAU3. The sequence goes on from NZ_CDWWXB010000004.1 coordinate 28,424, forward strand.
AGCCGGTCGGCGACGATGTCGAGCACGATCTCGTCGGGGACCAGCTCGCCCGCGCGGACGTAGCGCTCCGCGCGATGGCCCAGCGGCGTACCCGCGGCGATCTGCCGGTCGAACAGCCGACCGGTCGAGATCGAGGGGATGCCGTGCCGGGCGCTGATGCGAGCGCCCTGGGTTCCCTTGCCGGAGCCGGGTGGACCGAGCAGCACGAGCCTCATGGCACTGAACGGTACCGCCGCAGGTCACCAGGCCGGTCGGCGAGTCCGGTCAATCGCCGCGGATCCGGCATGGAGCAAGGCAGATCACATGAATCTTCGGCCGAAAAGTGCTCCGATGTTCCGGCCGCACGCCGGGGCCGGCAGGCTCCCGGTCAGCGACGCGTCGGCGTGATGGGCTCGGGCAGGTCCGTCCTGCCCATCAGCCAGCGGTCGGTGGCGGCGGCCGCGGCACGTCCCTCGGCGATCGCCCAGACAATCAGCGACTGCCCGCGTCCCATGTCCCCGGCGACGAACACGCCGGGGACCGAGGAGGCCCACCCGGCGTCGCGCGCCACGTTGCCGCGCGCGTCCAGCTCCACCCCGAGATCGGTCAGCAGGCCGGACTGTTCCGGACCGGTGAACCCCATGGCGAGCAGCACCAGCTGGCAGGGCAGCTTGGTGTCGGTACCCTCGACCTTCTCGAACTTCCCGCCGACGAGGCGCACCTCGTGCATGCGCAGCGCCCGCACGTTGCCGTCCTCGTCACCGAGGAAGCGCTCGGTGGAGACGGCGAAGACCCGCTCGCCGCCCTCCTCGTGCGCGCTGGAGACCCGGTAGATGATCGGGTACGACGGCCACGGGTTGGCCGGGGCCCGCAGCTCCGGCGGCCGGGGCATGATCTCGAGCTGGTGCACGGAGAGCGCGCCCTGGCGGTGGGAGGTGCCCAGGCAGTCCGCGCCCGTGTCACCGCCGCCGATGATGACCACGTTCTTGCCCTTGGCGGAGATGGGCGACTCGGGCAGGTCCCCCTGCGCGACCCGGTTCGCGGGCACCAGGAACTCCATCGCCAGCTGGATGCCACCCAGCTGGCGGCCGGGAACGAGCAGGTCCCGGCCGACCGTCGATCCCCCGGCGAGGACCACCGCGTCGTGGGAGGAACGCAGCTCGTCCGCGGAGATGTCGAGGCCGACGTTGCAGGACGTGACGAACGACGTGCCCTCGGCCGCCATCTGCGCGAGCCGGCAGTCCAAGACCCGCTTCTCCATCTTGAACTCGGGGATGCCGTAGCGGAGCAGGCCGCCGATCCGGTCGGCCCGTTCATAGACCACGACCTCGTGGCCGGCCCGGGTGAGCTGCTGGGCGGCGGCGAGACCGGCCGGGCCGGAGCCCACGACCGCCACCCGCTTGCCGGTACGCAGCGACGGCGGAACCGGGACCACGGTGCCGTCGGCCCAGGCGCGGTCGATGATGCTGACCTCGACCTGCTTGATGGTCACCGGATCGTCGCCGATGCCGAGCACGCAGGCCGCCTCGCACGGCGCCGGGCACAGCCGCCCGGTGAACTCGGGGAAGTTGTTCGTCGCATGCAGCCGCTCGATGGCGTCCACCCAGTCGCCGCGCCGGGTCAGGTCGTTCCATTCCGGAATGATGTTCCCGAGCGGACAGCCCTCGTGACAGAACGGGATGCCGCAGTCCATGCACCGACTGGCCTGCGTGCGCAGATGCTCCTCGGGGAACGACTCGTACACCTCACGCCAGTCGGTGATCCTGACGTCCACGGGACGGCGCTTCGGCAGCTCCCTGCGGTGCTTGAGGAAGCCGGTCGGGTCAGCCATGCCGCTCCTGTCGGGTCCGTGCGATCGCGATGATGGTCGGGTCGTGCTTGGCGGCCCGGTCAGCCACGAGCCGCCGCCATGATGACCTCGTCGGCGACGAGCCCCTGCTCCTGCGCCTGCCGGATGGCGGTCAGCACCCGCTTGTAGTCCCGTGGCATCACCTTACGGAACGACCCGCGCACGGTGTCCCAGTCGGTGTACAGCCGGGCGGCCACCGTCGAACCGGTCTCCCGGCGGTGCCGGACGAGCAGGTCCCGCACGATCGTCTCGTCGGCGTCGTCCAGCGCCTCGACGTCCACCATCTCGGTGTTGATCCGCGCCTCGACCGGGTCGTACAGGTAGGCCACGCCGCCGCTCATGCCCGCGGCGAAGTTGCGCCCGATGGCCCCGAGCACCAGCACGGTGCCGCCGGTCATGTACTCGCAGCCGTGGTCGCCGACCCCCTCGACCACCGCGGTCGCCCCGGAGTTGCGCACGCAGAACCGCTCGCCGACGATTCCGCGGAAGAACGCCTCGCCGCCCGTCGCCCCGTAGAGCAGGACGTTACCGGCGACGATGTTCTCCTCGGCCCGCAGCGGGGACTCCTTCGGCGGGAAGACGAAGATCTTGCCGCCGGACAGGCCCTTGCCGGCGTAGTCATTCGCGTCGCCCTCGAGGGTCAGTGTCATGCCGCGGGGCGCGAAGGCGCCGAAGCTCTGCCCCGCGGAGCCGGTGAACCGCAGCTGGATCGTGTCGTCGGGCAGCCCCGCCGCGCCGAAGCGCTTCGTCACCTCGTAGCCGAGCATGGTGCCCACGGTCCGGTTGACGTTGCGGATCGGCATCTCCAGCCAGACCGGCCGGCCGTCGTCGAGCGCTCCCTCGCACAGCTGGATCAGCGAGTTGTCCAGCGCCTTGTCCAACCCGTGGTCCTGGCTGGACGTGCAGTTCAGCGAGCCGCCGAAGGGCCGCTCCGGGGTGTGCAGCAACGGGGTGATGTCGAGGCCGGAGGCCTTCCAGTGGTCGACGGCGGCGCGGGCGTCGAGCAGGTCGACCCGGCCGACCGCCTCCTGCAGGCTGCGGAAGCCCAGCGCGGCGAGGTAAGTGCGCACCTCCTCGGCGATGAAGGTGAAGAAGGCCTCGACGAACTCGGGCCTGCCGGTGAACCGCCTGCGCAGTTCCGGGTTCTGGGTCGCCACACCGACCGGACAGGTGTCGAGATGGCAGACGCGCATCATCACGCAGCCGGCAACCACCAGCGGGGCGGTGGCGAAACCAAACTCCTCGGCCCCCAGCAGCGCCCCGACGATGACGTCGCGGCCGGTCTTCAGCTGCCCGTCGACCTGCACGACGATGCGGTCGCGCAGGCCGTTGAGCAGCAGCGTCTGCTGGGTCTCGGCCAGCCCCAGCTCCCAGGGGGCACCCGCGTGCTTCAGCGAGGTCAGCGGCGAGGCGCCCGTCCCGCCGTCGTGCCCGGAGATCAGCACCACATCGGCGTGCGCCTTGGAGACCCCGGCGGCGACCGTGCCGACGCCGACCTCGGCGACCAGCTTGACGTGCACCCGGGCCTTGGGATTGGCGTTCTTCAGGTCGTGGATGAGCTGGGCGAGGTCCTCGATCGAGTAGATGTCATGGTGCGGCGGCGGGGAGATGAGCCCGACACCGGGCGTCGAGTGCCGCGTCTTCGCGATCCACGGGTAGACCTTGTGGCCAGGAAGCTGCCCCCCCTCGCCGGGCTTCGCCCCCTGGGCCATCTTGATCTGGATGTCGTCGGCGTTGGCGAGGTACTCGCTGGTCACCCCGAACCGGCCGCTGGCGACCTGCTTGACCGCGGAGCGGCGCAGGTCCCCGTTCGCGTCCGGCGTGAACCGCTCCGCGTCCTCGCCGCCCTCGCCGGTGTTCGACTTCCCGCCGAGCCGGTTCATGGCGATAGCCAGCGTCTCGTGCGCCTCGGCGCTGATCGAGCCGTAGGACATGGCGCCGGTCGCGAACCGCTTGACGATCTCCGAGGCCGGCTCGACCTCCTCGATCGGCACCGGCGTGCGCACCCCGGTACGCAGCTCGAACAGACCCCGCAGCGTCGCGTTCTCCCGGGACAGACCATCGACCCGGGCGGTGTACTTCTGGAAGGTCTCGTACTGCCGGGTACGGGTGGCGTGCTGGAGCAGGAAGACGGTCTCCGGGTTGAACAGGTGCAGCTCACCCTCGCGGCGCCACTGGTACTCGCCGCCGACCTCGAGCGTGCGGTGCGCGTGCTCGGAGGCGATCGGCGGATAGGCCCGCCGGTGCCGCGCTGCCACCTCCGCCGCGATGACGTCGAGTCCGATGCCGTCGAGGCGCGACGGGGTACCCGCGAAATAGGCGTCGATCAGTTCCTGGGACAGCCCGATCGCCTCGAAGACCTGGGCACCGGTGTAGCTCGCCACCGTCGAGATGCCCATCTTGGACATCACCTTCAGCACGCCCTTGCCGAGCGCCTTGATCATGTTCTCCTCGGCCTGCTCCCGGGACACCCCGACGATCTCGCCCTCGGCGATGAGGCTGTCGATCGACTCGAATGCCAGGTACGGGTTGACCGCCGCGGCGCCGTAGCCGGTGAGCAGCGCGATGTGGTGCACCTCACGGGCGTCACCGCACTCGACGATGAGGCCGACCTTCGTCCTGGTCCGCTCCCGGATCAGGTGGTGGTGCACGGCGGCGGTCAGCAGCAGCGACGGGATCGGGGCCTTGCGCGTGTCGGAGTCCCGGTCAGAGAGCACGACGATGCGGGCACCGTCGGCGATGGCCTCGCTGACCCCGGCGCAGATTTCCGCCAGCCGGGCGGCGAGCGCCGCGCCGCCCCCGTCGACGTCATACAGGCCACGGACCGTCACCGAGGCGAAGCCGGGCATGTCACCGTCGTCGTTGATGCCGATGATCTTCGAAAGCTGGCTGCTGCTGATCACCGGATAGGGCAGGTGCACCATCCGGCAGGACGCCGGGGACGGCGCGAGCAGGTTGCCCTCCGGGCCGAGCACCCGGCCCAGGCTCGTCACCAACTCCTCGCGGATCGCGTCCAGCGGCGGGTTGGTGACCTGCGCGAACAACTGGGTGAAATAGTCGAACAGCAGCCGGGGACGGCTGGAGAGCACCGCCACCGGCGTGTCGGTGCCCATCGAGCCGATCGGCTCCGCGCCCGTGCGCGCCATCGGCGCGACGAGCACGCGCAGCTCCTCCAGCGTGTAGCCGAACACCTGCTGGCGACGCAGCACCGAGGAGCGCCCGTAGAGGAGCTGCTCCCGCTCGGGCAGGTCGTCCAGCTCGATCAGACCGGCGTGCAGCCACTCCGCGTACGGCGCCGCGTTCGCGAGCTCGGACTTGATCTCCTCGTCGCTGACGATGCGCCCCTCGGCGGTATCCACCAGGAACATCCGCCCCGGCTGGAGCCGGCCTTTCTGCACCACCTTGTGCGGCGGGATGTCGAGCACGCCCACCTCGGAGGCCATCACGACCAGGCCGTCGTCGGTGGCCCAGTACCGCGAGGGCCGCAGCCCGTTACGGTCGAGCACCGCCCCGATGACCGTCCCGTCGGTGAACGCGATGGAGGCCGGGCCGTCCCACGGCTCCATCAGCGTGGAGTGGAACTGGTAGAAGGCGCGCGGTGCCGGGTCCATCTCGGTGTGGTTCTCCCACGCCTCGGGGATCATCATCAGCACCGCGTGCGGCAGGCTGCGACCGCCCAGGTACAGCAGTTCCAGGACCTCGTCGAAGCTCGCCGAATCGCTCGCCCCGTCCGCGCAGACGGGGAACAGCCGGGAGAGGTCACCGGAGATCAGGTCGCTGGCGAGCAGCGCCTCGCGGGCCCGCATCCAGTTCCGGTTCCCGCGGACAGTGTTGATCTCCCCGTTGTGGGCGACGAACCGGTACGGGTGCGCCAGCGGCCAGCTCGGGAAGGTGTTCGTGGAGAACCGGCTGTGCACCAGCGCGATGGCACTGGTGAACCGGGGGTCGTCGAGGTCGGGAAAGTAGACCGAGAGCTGGTGGGTGGTGAGCATCCCCTTGTAGACCAGGGTCCGCGACGACAGCGACGCCAAGTAGACGCCGGTCTCCCGGCGGATCCGCTTGCGGGCGCAGAACGCCCGACGTTCGAGGTCGGCCTGGTCGAACCCGTCCCCCGCGCCGCCCTCAACCGGACCGGCGGCGGGCAGACTACCGGGCAATGCGAGGAACAGCTGCCGCATCCGCGGCTCAACCTCGTGGGCGGCGTGCCCGATGATGTGGCTGACGACCGGCACCTCACGCCAGCCGAGGACCCGCAGCCCCTCCTGGCGGACGATGCGGCTGATGGTGCGCACGGCTTCGTCCCGCTCCCCCGAGACCTGCGGCAGGAAGGCGATCCCGACGGCGTAACGCCCCGGGGCGGGCAGCGTGAAGTCGACGACGTCACGCAGGAACAGGTCGGGGACCTGCACCAGGATGCCGGCTCCGTCGCCGGTGTCCGGGTCGCTGCCCGAGGCACCCCGGTGGTCGAGGTTACGCAGCACGGTCAGGCCCTGCTCGACCAGCTCGTGACTGCGCCTGCCGTGTACATCGACGACGAAGCCGACGCCACAGGCATCGTGTTCGAAGGTGGGGTCGTAAAGACCTTGCGCACTCGGCATCCGGCGAAGTCCTGTCCATCTTCAGGGGCTGAAGGGGGTGCGGACAACGCTGTCCGAGTGGTGTGACGGCACGGCGACGCTGGCCCGGCGCCCCGTGTCTCTACCGAGTGTGCCACGCGGCCCGCTCATGCGCCGCGATCAAATATGTCCAGGAGATCACCGCCAGATGACGTCATACCTCCCCGCCCGGCCTCGGTCACTACAAGTAGGGGAAGGTCGACGGTCCAGCCGACGCCCGGGGCCCCGCCGGAGACGGCGTCTCAGGCGTCTCCGGCGTCTCATCAGGGCAGCTGCGGCTCCTCCGGCGGAACGGCCGCGGCCGACGTGTGCCCACCGCTCGCCGGCAATCTCGTCGCCAGGCCGCGGCTCTGCTGCGAACCAGCCGGTACGGCGGTGGTGGTGGTGGCGGCGGTGGTGGTGGCGGTGGTCGGCCCGGAGGCATCGGGCACCGCGGCATCGGGCACCGACCCGGCGGAACCAGGATCGGCCTGATCGGGACCAGCCGGATCAGGATCGACCGAATCGGGACCAGCCGAATCGGGACCGGCCGCCCGCTGGTCGGCGGTACCGGCAGTCGTCACCGTGGACCGCGCCGCGGGCCGGGAACGGGCGATTCCGAGGGCCTCCTGCTCCTCCCTGGACAGATTCGGATCCACGGGACTGCGGGTGACCGCCAGCGCCAGCAACGCCCCCAGACAGACAACGATCGAGGTCCAGATGTTGACCCGCAGCCCGAGGATCTGGTTCGCCGTGTCGATGCGCAGCATCTCGATCCACAACCGGCCGAACGTGTAGAGCGCGACGTAGAGGCAGAACAGCTTGCCGCGGCCGAGCCGGTGCCGCCGATCGACGACCAACAGGATCCCGGCCACCACCAGGTTCCACAGGCACTCGTAGAGGAAGGTCGGCTGATAGGTGGACACGCCGGGGATGATCTGGTGCTTCTCGTCGATGCGCACCGCCCAGGGCAGGGTGCTCGCCTTGCCGTACAGCTCCTGGTTGAACCAGTTGCCCCAGCGTCCGATCGCCTGGGCCAGGATGATGCCCGGCGCC
>NZ_CDWWXB010000004.1:36278-42418 GCF_977971855.1 Frankia sp. CoWAU3
AAATAGACGGCCGGAGTGCTGACCACGTGGTAGACGCGGGCGCCGACGATGCCGAACGGGACGGCCCAGTAGGCGACCTCGCTGGCCACCATGGGATCCATGCCGCGGGCGCGCAGCCTTCTTCCCGTCACGAATACGGCGACGAAGACGCCAATAATGATCATCAAGGCGTAGGCACGCAGCGGCACCGGCCCGAGATGCACCACGCCACGCGATGGGCTGGGAATAGCGGCGAGAACCACGGTCGCCAGGCTATCCCGTGGACCCGTCCATCACGCGCGGGGTGCCCCGGCCACGTGTCGCACAGTCACGTGTCTCGCTCGGTGCGCGGCGGGGTGATATATGCGGCGCTCGATGCGGGCAATACTCGATGTGGGCGACAGATGTGACGGCCGGGTCGGGACGGCCGGGAGTTCACGCCGAAACGGGAGCGCGCACCCCTCCGGCGAGTTCCGCGGCGAGCCGACGGATTCCGGCGAGGCCCGCTGAGGCGCCGGCTCCGGAACGTTCCGCCTCAAGCAGGACCTTCACCAGCGCGGAGCCGACGATCACACCGTCGGCGAAGCCCGCGACCTCGGCGGCCTGCGCCGCGGTGCTCACCCCGAGCCCCACCGCCACCGGGAGCTCGGTGGCGGACCGCACCCGGGCGACCAGATCGGCCGCCCGTTCGCCGACCGCCGCCCGGGTCCCGGTGACACCCATCAGCGAGGCGGCATAGACGAAGCCGCGCGCGACGCCAGCGACCAGCCGGAGACGGGTGTCCGAGGAGCTGGGAGCGACGAGGAACACCGGGGCCAGGCCGTGCGCGGCGCACGCGTCGAGCCAGGGCCCGGCCTCCTCGGGCGGCAGGTCCGGAGTGATTGCCCCGGCGCCCCCGGCGGCGGCCAGATCGGCCGCAAACGAGGCCGCGCCGTAGCGGTCGATCGGGTTCCAGTAGGACATGACCAGGGCCGGGGCCCCCGTCGCGGCGACGGCCTCGACGGTGCGGATCACGTCCCGCGTCGTGACCCCGCCGCGCAGGGCCGCATCCGCCGCGTCCTGGATCACCGGACCATCCATGGTGGGGTCGGAGTAGGGCAGGCCGACCTCAACAACGTCGACTCCCACCGCCACCATGGCCCGCATGGCCTCGATCGCCCCGTCCACCGTCGGGAATCCCGCGGGCAGATAGCCGACCAGCACCGACCGCCCCTCCTCGCGAGCCGCCGCGAACACTGCGTCCAACCGACTCTGCACCGTGCGTCCGTTCCGTCGAGCCCGAGGGCCTTTATGGCCTGTCTGTCCTGCGCGTTCTGTGCGTCCCGTCTTGGTTGCTGCCGGTCCCGAGACAGGGTCCCTCAGGGTCCCTCAGGGTCCCTCAGGCCGGTCGCGCCGGACCGCCGACGGCATCGGCCTCGTCGAGGAGGTCGAACCAGCGGGCGGCGGTGTCGACGTCCTTGTCCCCCCGACCGGAGCAGTTGACGACGACAAGCGTGCCCGGACCGAGCTTCCGGGCGACGTCGAGGGCACCCGCGAAGGCGTGCGCGCTCTCGATCGCGACCAGGATGCCCTCGGTACGGGCCACCAGCGCGAGCGCCTCCATCGCGGCAGTGTCGTCCACGACCCGATAGCTCGCCCGACCGGTCTCGTGCAGCAGGGCATGCTCGGGGCCGATGCCAGGGTAGTCCAGACCCGCCGAGATCGAGTGGGAGACCTGGGTCTGCCCGAACTCGTCCTGCAGCAGGAACGTCCGCATGCCGTGCAGCACGCCCGCGGAACCGCCGGCGATCGCCGCGGCGTGCCGACCGGTGGCGACCCCGTCCCCCCCGGCCTCGCAGCCGATCAGCGCGACCTCGACGTCGGGGATGAACGGGTGGAAGATGCCCATCGCGTTCGAGCCGCCACCGACGCAGGCGACGACGGCGTCGGGCAGTCGGCCGACACGGTCGAGCACCTGGGCGCGCGCCTCGACCCCGATGATCCGCTGGAAGTCGCGGACCAGCATCGGGAACGGATGCGGGCCCATCACCGACCCGATGCAGTAATGGGTCGTGTCAACGGTGGCCACCCAGTCGCGCATGGCCTCGTTGATGGCGTCCTTCAAGGTTCGGCTGCCGGAGGTGACCGCGACGACCTCGGCGCCGAGCAGGCGCATCCGGGCGACGTTGAGGGCCTGCCGGCGGGTGTCCTCCTCGCCCATGTAGACGACGCAGTCCAGGCCGAGCAGGGCGCAGGCGGTGGCCGTGGCAACACCGTGCTGACCGGCTCCGGTCTCGGCGATAACCCGGGTCTTGCCCATCCGCCGGGTCAGCAGGCACTGCCCGAGAACATTATTGATCTTGTGGGAACCGGTGTGCGCGAGATCCTCACGCTTGAGCAGGATGCGGGCACCGCCAACGTGCGCGGTGAGCCGGTGGGCGTCGGTGAGCGGAGTGGGCCGGCCCGCGTAGCTCGCCAGCAGCCCGTCCAGTTCCGCGGTGAAGCCGGGATCCACCCTGGCCGCCGCGTAGGCTGCGGTGAGCTCGTCCAGCGCCGCCATGAGGGCCTCGGGGACGAAGCGACCACCGAAACGCCCGAAGTGCCCCGAAGAGTCCGGGAACGCCTGCCAGCTCGATGCGTCCGGACGGACCAGACCGGAGCCCGACGGCGTCCCGGTTCCGGCGGCCGCGGGGCGAACTGACTCGGCAGCGGTTCGGATGGTCACGGTGCGACTGTATAGGGCCGAGCCCCGGATACCAGGGCACGGGCACCAGGGCACGGGCGCCGGTGGCCTCAGCGCCCGACCCGGGCCGCCGGATGCGCGCCGGCCGCCACCAGATCGGCGACCGTCTGACGAGGATCGCCGGTGACGGCTGCCTCGCCGACCAGTACCACGTCCGCCCCCGCGGCGGCGTAGGCGAGCAGATCGTGCGGCCCCCGGATGCCGGACTCGGCGACCGCGAGCACTTCCGGGGGCACCATCGGCGCGAGCCGGGCGAAGGTGCTCCGATCGATCTTCAGCGTGTGCAGGTCGCGGGCGTTCACCCCGACCAGTTGGGCGCCGGCGTCCAGCGCCCGCAGCATCTCCGCCTCGTCGTGCACCTCGACCAGCGCCGTCATGCCCAGGGACTCGATCCGCTCGCGCAGGCCGACGAGCCGCGGCTGGTCCAGCGCCGCGACGATGAGCAGGACGATGTCCGCCCCGTGCGCCCGGGCCTCGAAGACCTGGTAGGGCGACACGATGAAGTCCTTGCGCAGCAGCGGGACGTCCACCGCGCGACGCACGGCGTCGAGGTCGGCCAGGGAGCCACCGAAGCGCCGTTGCTCGGTCAGGACACTCACCGCGGCGGCGCCCGCCGCCTCGTACTCGGTGGCGAGGGCAGCGGGGTCGGTGATGGTCGCCAGCTCCCCCTTCGAGGGGGAACGGCGCTTCACCTCGGCAATCACCGAGACCCGGGAGTCCCGGAAGACGGCAAGCGCGTCCTTCGGGTCGGGAACGCGTTCCACCCGCCGCTTGAGATCTGCCAGAGAGGTCTGTTGCTCGCGGGCGGCAAGATCGATCCCGACCCCGTCGAGGATCTCGGTGAGAACGCTCATCGCCCCGCGCTCGCGACTGTCGCGGTCATGCCGCCGATGGTAGGCCAGGCAGGCACGGTGTGCCCGGCGCCCCCACATGCGGCTACGATCCACGACTCCACATAGTTGACTTTCCCGTGAGGAATCGGGTAGCAGCCCGAACACACCCATCTTCACGGACGCTGCACTGTCAGCCACTTCGGATCCGCCTGCACCGATCAGCTACGGTCCGCAATCGATCTTGCGTCGTGAGCCCGTTGACAGAGTAACGCGACGAGGCCGGTGAACCACCGTGTGCAGAGGCACCACCGGGTTACCACCTCGATCGCCGGGCGACGACATCACGAGATCCGGCCGGCCGCACGACGGGTTCTCGGGATCGGCTGCCGCGACGCGCCGCGCGCACTCGGGACCGCCGCGCCTTCGCCGACCGGAAACACGCATGGCACGCCGCACATGTCCTCGGGCGGACCCGAACCCTCGGGCGGACCCGGGCAGCACCCCAGGGACAGCGTGGCGGGCTGGCGTCGATCGTCGGCACCCCCTACGCTCAAACATGAGTTCGATACCAAGGAGAGTTCCGATGGACAGCCGCCCCCTCTCGTCCCCCCTCGGCGCCGCCCGGGTGCCCGCGGCGCGCGACGCCCCGGGTGCGCACCGGCGGCTCCGCCTCGAGCCCGAGCTCGCCGAGCAACTCGACGAGCTGTCCCGCTGCCTGATCCGGATGGACGCCGTCATGATGATGCTCGAAGCCGACCTGGACCGCCGGGCACTGGCTCTCACGGAGCTAGTCGACCCGTTTCCCGACCTCCCACCCGCGGACCTGGCGCCCGCCGACCCGCTGGCCGGTGGCGCTCCCGGTTCCGGCTGGCCGGCCCGCCAAGCCGGGCGTCGCGGAGACGCCAGGTGATCAGGTCGGGTCGTGGCCCCGCTCGATCGCGTCCCAGGCGTCGGCCGGAGTGGCATCGCGGGCCTGGTAGCGGCCGGACATTGCGGGCCATGACCGGCCGCGCAGGACGACGAGGGCGCCGCCGAGGATGAGCAGCAGCCCGCCCGCAAACGACAGCCAGGGAGCGATCGTCTGGCTGACGTCATCGATCCGCGCCTGGCCACCGGGCACGAGCTGGCGGACCTGATCGGTCTCGCGCAGCGTCGGGAGTGGATCCCAGCCGATGCGTCCGGCCACGTAGGCGATACCGGTCCCGGCTGCCGCGGTGAGCACACCGATGACCAGCCGCCCGATGCGCCGGGTGGCCACGATCGCCACGGCCGCGGCAAGCCCGACCAGGGCGAGAGCGGTCGCCGTCGATGCGAGCGCCCCGCCGGTCCAGTGCACGGCGAGTGGCGCTGCGACGGCGCCGCCGTCCGCCCCACCGCGGGGCCCGCTCACCCGGGCGGACACCCAGGTCGCACCGCCCGACACGAGCACGACGCCGGCACCGAGCAGACATCCCAGCACCGCGAGGGTGCGTTCCCGGTGGCCGCGTCGCATCGCCTCGACCGCGTGCACATCGCCTCCGGGACGGTAGCCCGGCGAAGGCGGCTCCGCGGTGCCGGCCCGGTCGCGCGGGGAGGATGGGCGCCCCGCGGGGGGGAACCCCGCGGCCGTCATGACGGCGGTCGCAACGACTCGGCGACCTCGACGGCGCGCAGGACGGCGGCGGCCTTCGCGCGGCTTTCCAGATCCTCGGTGTCGGGATCGGAATCCGCGACGATGCCGGCTCCGGCCTGAACGTAGGCCATACCGTCACGCATCACTGTGGTGCGGATCGCGATCGCGGTGTCCAGATCACCGCCGAAGTCCAGGTAGCCGACCACGCCCCCGTACAGGCCCCGCCGGGTCGGCTCCAGCTCGTCGATGACCTCCATCGCCCGCACCTTGGGCGCCCCCGAGAGCGTCCCCGCCGGAAACGTCGCGGCCAGCACGTCCACGGCGCTGCGGTCCGGAGCCACCTCACCGATCACCGTGGAGACAATGTGCATGATGTGCGAGAACCGTTCGATGGCCGCGAACTCGACGACCCGGACCGAACCGGGGTTGCAGACCCGCCCGAGGTCGTTGCGGACCAAGTCGACCAGCATCACGTGCTCGGAGCGTTCCTTCGGATCCGCGAGAAGCTCCGCCGCAAGCTCGGCGTCCTGTTCGGGAGTGCCTCCCCGGGGCCGGCTGCCCGCGATGGGATGCAGCAACGCCCGGCGGCCGGTGACCTTGACGTGCGCCTCCGGGGAGGATCCGACGACGTCGTGGTCGGCGAAACGCAGCAGGTACATATAGGGACTCGGATTCGAGGTCCGCAGCACCCGGTAGACGTCGAGCGCATCCGCGGTCGTCCGCCGTTCGAAGCGCTGCGAGACGACGATCTGGAAGCACTCGCCGGCACGGATCTCCTCGATGGCCCGCTCGACCGCGGTCTGGAAGGCACCGGGAGGCGTGGCGGAGACGAAGTCGCCGACCCCCGCGGCGGTGCCCGCCGTGGTCGCCACGGTCGGCTCGTTCCACTTCGCGAGATCGCTGGTCATGGCCTCCAGCCGGGCCACCGCGTCGTCGTAGGCGGCGTCCAGGTCGATCCCGGCCGGGTGTGCGGCGGCGTCCGCGTCCCCACCGG
>NZ_CDWWXB010000004.1:42736-43320 GCF_977971855.1 Frankia sp. CoWAU3
CACCATTCCCGCAGCCGGTGAAGACGTTGGCTACCAGCAGGCAGGAACCATCCCGATGGTCCAGCACAGCGAGATCGGTGGTGAGCAGCATGCGCAACTCGGGAAGGCCGAGGTCGTCGACGGCGTGCGCGGGGAGCCGCTCGATGCGGCGCACGATGTCGTAGCCGAGATAGCCGACCAGACCACCCATGAGCGGAGGGGCCTGTGGGCTGTTCGAGGCCTGCAGGGTGCTCTCCACCGCACGCAGGATGTCGAGCGGGTCACCGTCGACCGGCACTCCGGGAGGCGGCGCACCGTCCACCCACACCGCCTGCCCGTCGCGCTCGGTCAGCGTCGCCGCGGCCCGCACACCGATGAACGAACACCGCGACCACACCCCGCCATGCTCCGCCGATTCCAGCAGGAACGTCCCGGGGCCGCCGGCGAGCTTGCGGTAGACGCCGACGGGCGTCTCCCCGTCGGCGAGCAGCCGACGGGTGACGGCGACGACCGGATGCGCTGCCGCCGCGGCCCGGAACTCCTCCCGGCCGGGGATGATCTGCCCGGTCGTCATCGGTCCGCACCGGCCTTGCTCACGCCGGCCC
>NZ_CDWWXB010000004.1:43762-46046 GCF_977971855.1 Frankia sp. CoWAU3
TCGCGCCCGGCGCCGCAACGGTGCCGGGCGACGGGCCGTCCGCCGGTCCCGTCCCGACCGACCCCCCGCCGCCCAGGACCGGCGCAGGCGCTGGTACACGCCGCGCATCGCGATCAGATCCCGGCGCGGACCGCGCTGGACGATCCGTCCGGCGTCCACGACGACGACGTCCTGTGCCGCCTCGGCCGTCGGCGCCCCGCCGGCGGACGCGCCTGGTCAGCGCACGGGTACACCCGCGCCGCGCAGCACCGTCTTCACCTCGCCGATGCGCAGCTGCCCGAAGTGGAACACGCTCGCCGCGAGCACCGCGTCCGCGCCCGCGTCGATCGCCGGCGCGAAGTGAGCCAGGTCGCCGGCCCCGCCGCTGGCGATCACCGGGACGTCGACCTCGGCACGCACCGCGCAGATCATCTCCAGGTCGTAGCCGTCCCGTGTGCCGTCGGCATCCATCGAGTTGAGCAGGATCTCCCCGGCGCCGAGCTCGACCACCCGCGCCGTCCAGGCCACCGCGTCGATGCCGGTGCCCTTGCGGCCGCCGTGCGTCGTGACCTCGAAGCGCGGACCGTCGGGACCGGGTGAGCGCCGGGCGTCCACCGAGATGACGATGCACTGGTTACCGAACCGGTGGGCGCACTCGCGCACCAGCTCGGGCCGGGCCACCGCCGCCGTGTTGATGCCGACCTTGTCGGCCCCCGCCCGCAGCAGGCGGTTCACGTCGTCGACCGAGCGGACCCCGCCACCCACGGTCAGCGGGATGAACACCTGTTCGGCGGTCCGCCGCACGATGTCGTAGGTGGTCTCCCGATCGCCGCTGGACGCGGTGATGTCGAGGAACGTCAGCTCGTCGGCACCCTCGGCGTCGTAGAGGCGCGCCATCTCGACCGGGTCGCCGGCGTCGCGCAGGTCCGTGAAGTTCACGCCCTTCACGACCCGGCCGGCGTCGACGTCAAGGCAGGGAATCACCCGAACCGCGACACTCATCGACCCACCGCACCCGCACATCCGTTTCCGATATTCCCGATATTCCCGATATTCCCGGCAACGGCCAGGGCCTCGGGCAACGTGAAGGCGCCGGCGTAGAGCGCCTTGCCGATGATCGCGCCCTCCACTCCGGGCACCACGGCGATCGCGGTGAGGTCGTCGAGCGTGGCCACGCCGCCGCTGGCGACCACCGGCCGGCTGGTGGCCGCGGTCACGGAGCGCAGGAGCTCGACGTTCGGCCCGGTGAGCGTGCCGTCCCGGCGCACATCCGTCACCACGTACCGGGCGCAGCCGTCGGCGTCGAGGCGGGCGAGCACATCGAACAGCTCGCCACCGTCCCGCGTCCAGCCCCGGGCCGACAGTGTGGTCCCCCGGACGTCGAGACCGACCGCGATACGGTCACCGACCCGGTCGATGGCCCGGCGGACCCAGTCGGGATCCTCGAGCGCAGCCGTGCCGATGTTGACCCGGGCCGCGCCGGTGGCCAGCGCCGCGTCAAGCGATGCGTCGTCGCGGATGCCGCCGGAGAGCTCGACGGCCACGTCCACCGCGCGTACCACCTCGGCGATGAGCTCCCGATTCGACCCCCGGCCGAAGGCAGCGTCGAGATCGACCAGGTGGATCCACTCGGCGCCGTCGCGCTGCCAGGTCAGCGCCGCCTCCCGCGGGTCGCCGTACGAGGTCTCGGAACCGGCCTCGCCCTGGACGAGTCGGACGGCCCTGCCGTCGGCCACGTCCACGGCGGGCAGCAGAGTAAGCGTCACATCGGCCACCCTACGGTCCGGCGGGGCGCTGGAGCCGCCCTAATTACAGGACATCCGCATTACAGGACATCCGCCCTCGCGTTCACGCTCACTCAGACCAGGGCTCACTCAGACCAGGGCTCGCTCAGAACAGGCTGCCGAGCCAGTTCGCCAGCAGATGCGCTCCGGCATCCCCGGACTTCTCCGGGTGGAACTGGGTCGCGGCGAGCGCACCCCGTTCGACGGCGGCGGCGAACGGCTCGCCGTGCTCCCCCACGGTGTCCCCGGCGGCCGGATCGGCCTTCGCCGCGTACGAGTGGACAAAGTAGAACCGCGTGCCCGCGGGCAGTCCGGCGAACAGGATCGATCCGGCGGGCGGCGCCACAGTGTTCCAGCCCATGTGCGGCAGGATGTCGGCGGCGAGCCGGCGGACCTCGCCAGGGATCACGCCGAGCCCGACCGTCCGCACCCCGTGCTCGTCACCGAGCTCGTACAGCACCTGCATCCCGACGCAGATCCCGAGCACGGGCCGTCCCGCCGCTACCCGCTCCCGCACCACG
>NZ_CDWWXB010000004.1:46403-54792 GCF_977971855.1 Frankia sp. CoWAU3
CGCGGGCCATGTCAAGATCCGCGGTCACCGTCACGTCGGCGCCGACTCGGGCGAGCGCGCGCTCGGCCGACCGCAGGTTTCCCGAGCCGTAGTCCAGGACGACCACCCGGGGACGCCGGCCGGGTCCGTCTCCGGTCACAGCACACCTTTCGTGGAGGGTATCCCGGCGACGCGGGCGTCGAGCGCCACCGCGTCGCGCAGAGCCCGCGCGACCGCCTTGAACTGGGCCTCGACCACGTGATGGGCGTTGCGGCCGGACAGCACCCGCACGTGCAGCGCGAGCCGGGCGGACGCGGTGATCGACTCGAAGATGTGCCGGGTCAGCGTTGTGTCGTAAGTTCCGATCATCCCAACGAGATCCGGTTCGACGTGCACGCAGTACGGCCGGCCGGACAGGTCGACGGCGGCTTGGGCGAGCGCCTCGTCCAGCGGGACGGTGGCATCCCCGAACCGGCGGATACCCGCCTTGTCGCCGAGCGCCTCGCGCAGGGCGGACCCGAAGGCGATCGAGGTGTCCTCGACGGTGTGGTGGGCGTCGATGTGCAGATCCCCCCGGGTACGCACGGTGAGGTCGAACCCGCCGTGCTTGCCGAGCTGGGACAGCATGTGGTCGAAGAACGGGACGCCGGTGTCCGACGAGGAGATTCCCGTCCCGTCGAGGTCGAGCTCGACCAGGACGTCCGACTCCAACGTCTTGCGTTCGATTCGCGCGGTGCGTGCCATCGGGGGCTTCCTCGGTCTCTGTAGATCTCAGGCCGGGCCAGGGGCTCAGGCGGTGGCGAGGCTGATGACACCGTCCGCGCCGATGACGCTGCCGGTGAGAGTTCTGCCCAGCGCCCCGAGAAACGCGTCCACCTCGTTCGGCAGCCCGGCGGTGACCCGCAGCCAGCCGGTCAGACCGACATCGCGGACCAGCACTCCCGCGTCCAACAGGCTCTGCCACACCGCCCGCTGATCGGCGAACCGGCCGAAGAACACGAAGTTGGCGTCGCTCGGAGCCAGCCGCAGACCGAGCGCAGGCAACTCCCGGACGATGCGGTCGCGCTGGGCCTTGACCGCCTCCACCGTGCCGAGCAGCTCGTCGGCGTGCGCGAGCGCTGTGCGCGCGACGGCCTGGGTGAAGCTGGACAGGTGGTAGGGCAGCCGCACCAGGTACAGCGAGTCCACCACGGCGGGGTGCGCGGCAAGGTAGCCTACCCGGGCACCGGCCAGCGCGAACGCCTTGCTCATTGTCCGGGTGACGACGAGCCGCGGATGACGGGGCAGCAGCGTCAGCGTGCTGGGCACGCCGGCCCGGCGGAACTCGGCGTAGGCCTCGTCGACGACGACCATGCCGCTGCCGGTGGCCTCCACCGCCTCACAGGCGGCGACGACGACCTCGGGCGGCAGGGCCGTGCCCGTCGGATTGTTCGGTGAGCAGAGGAAGACCAGGGCGGGTCGGTGCCGGGCGATCGCGTCGGCGACCACGGCCGGGGAGAGCGTGAAGTCCTCCGCTCGCTGCCCGGCCACCCACTCGGTGGCGGTGGCCAGCGCGATGAGGCGGTGCATCGAGTAGGACGGCTCGAACCCGAGCGCCACCCGACCGGGCCCGCCGAACGCCTGGAGGAGCTGCTGGAGGATCTCGTTGGAGCCGTTGGCGGCCCAGACCTGACTGGTGTGCACGCCGAAGCCGGCATCGGGTGTCAGGTAGTAGGCGAGGTCGGCACGCAGCGCCTCGGCGTCCCGGTCGGGATAGCGGTTCGCCTCGGTGGCGGCGAGGGCCGCGGCCTTGCCGATGGCGTCGACCAGCCCGACCGACGGCGGGTGCGGGTTCTCGTTGGTGTTGAGCCGCACCGGCACGTCGAGCTGCGGAGCGCCGTAGGGCGAGAGCCCGCGCAGGCTGTCGCGCAGCGGCAGGCCGTCAGCGTCCCACGGGCGCCACGGCCGGTCCCCGGCACCGCTCCCGGCCGCCTTGAATATCATCGGAGTCGAACCTCCACCGCGTCGACGTGAGCTGTGAGGTCCTCCGCCCCGCCGAGCGCTACGATACGCGGGGCGACGGCGGCGAGCCCCTCCCGCGTGCACTCGACCACCTGGACCTGACGTTGGAAGGCGGTGACCGCCAGACCGCTGGAATGCCGGGCGGTGCCGCCGGTGGGCAGGACGTGGTTGGACCCGGCCAGGTAGTCGCCGAGCGGGACGGGAGCGTAGTCGCCGACGAAGACCGCTCCGGCGTGGCGCACCCGGGCGGCGACCGCGGCGGCGTCCGCGGTGTGGATCTCCAGATGCTCGGCGGCCCAGCCGTCCGCCACCGCGAGACCCGCGTCGACGTCCGCGACGAGCGCGACCGCCCCCTGGCCGGCGAGCGACTCCGCCACCCGCTCCCGGTGGCGGGTGACGGGCACCTGCTTGCCGAGCTCGACGTCGACCGCGTCGGCGAGTTCCACCGACGGGGTGATCAGCAGGCAGGCGGCCATCGGATCGTGCTCGGCCTGGGCGATGAGGTCGGCGGCGACGAAGGCCGGATCCGCGGTGGCGTCGGCGAGGATCGCGACCTCGGTCGGGCCCGCCTCGGCGTCCACCCCGACGACCCCACGCAGCAGGCGCTTGGCCGCCGTGACATAGACGTTGCCGGGCCCGGTGATCACATCGACCGGCGGGCAGCTCGTGGTCCCGTAGGCGGCCATCGCCACGGCCTGGGCTCCGCCTGCCGCGTAGACCTCCTCGACACCGAGCAGCGCGCAGGCGGCGAGGATCACCGGATGCGGCAGCCCGCCGTTGTCCTTCTGCGGCGGGGAGAAGACCGCGAGCGAGCCGACCCCGGCCTCCTGGGCGGGCACGACGTTCATCACGACGCTGCTGGGGTAGGCGACCCGCCCGCCCGGCACGTACAGGCCGACCCGCTCCACCGGCACCCAGCGCTGCGTCACCGTGGTGCCGGGCGCGACCTCGATCGCCAGCGGCTCCCGCAGCTGCGCACGGTGCACCAGCCGAGTCCGGCGGATCGCCTCGGTCAGCGCGTCGCGCACGGCCGGATCCAGGGCATCCGCGGCGGCGGCGAGAACCTGGGCGGGCACCCGCAGGCTCGGCGGGCGGACCCCGTCGAACCGCTCCGCGGCGGCGAGGACGGCCGCGTCGCCGCGGTCCCGCACGTCCGCACAGACCGGCCGGACCGCATCGACGGCGACGTCGACGTCGACGTCGGCCCGCGGCAGTAGCCGTCGGATCTCGGCTGCGGCAGGCACCGCGCCACGCAGATCAAGCCTTCTGAGCACGACAAGAGATTAGCTGGCCTCGGCGGGACCGGTAGAATCGTGTGTCCGCCGCAGGTGCGACGCTGGTTGCGTGTCCCCTCCACATACCCTGTCAGGACCGGATCACCCGGGCCGGGCGCCGGGTCCAGCCGAATCCGGCGAGTCGTTGGCGACCCTGCTGGCGGGCTACCGGGTGCATGCCCGGGCGCCTCGCGCGGCGGTGGCGGCGCTGACCGAGCAGCCACGCACCCTGCGCCAACTGGTCCAGAGTTCGGGCCTGCCCCGACGGAGCGTGGAGGAGATCCTCGCCAGCCTCGGCGACGATCTGCGGACCGGCCCCGACGGGCGTCACGTGCTGCGCCCCGCGTCGATCGACCGCTACCGCGGCCTGATCCGCTATGACGAGCTGAGCGGACAGACCCCGCTCGATCCCCTCGCCGCCGTGATCGCCCGCCACGGTCCGCTGGTCACGACCATGCATGATCTCATCGCTGCCGCGCCCCGACCGCGGGCCGACCTCGACCACGTACCCGCGACGGCGACGACCGTCGTGCGCCGGGCCGTCTGGCTGCAGACACGTTACGACCTGCGCGGCGCGCATCTGCTGTGCATAGGTGATCATGATCTCACCTCGCTGGCGGCGGTCTCGTTGATCGACGGGCTCACCGTGACCGTCGTCGACATCGACGACGAGCTGCTCGCCTACCTGGACAGCTCGGCCCGGTCGTTGGGCGTCCGGCTGCGGTGCCTCTACGCCGACCTGCGCTTCGGCCTGCCGCCGGCGGTGGTGGGCACGGCCGATCTGGCGTTCACCGATCCGCCCTACACCCCGGAGGGCGTGGCGCTGTTCACCGGGCGCGGCGCGCAGGGTCTCGCGGACCGCGAACATGGTCGCGTCCTGCTGGCCTACGGGTTCAGCGACCGGGTACCGACGCTGGGTTGGAAGGTGCAGCGGGCACTGATCGATCAGGGCTTCGTGTTCGAGGCCGTCTGGCCAGGCTTCCACGTCTACGAGGGCGCGGAGGCGGTGGGCGCCAGAGCCGACATGTACGTCTGCCAGCCGACCCCGGCCACCTGGAAGCAGCTGGACCGCTCGGCCACGGCGGCCACGGCGGCCACAACCGCGACGGCCGCCATCTACACCCGGGGCCGGCAGTCCACGCAGAGTCGGCCGACGCGCCTGACCGCCCCGGTCCTCGACGCGGTGGCCGCCTTTCTCGCCACCGGCCCGGCGGGTCGCGCCGTGTTCGTTGGCGAGCGGCGGGAGGTCGACGCGGTCCACGTGCGTCTCGCGACCGTGTTCGACCAGGGGCTGCCCACGTTCGCCTCGACCGGCCCCGGCGCCTCAACCGAGGACGGAACGGTCAGCGTGGCCACCGACCTGTCGGACGATCCGGGCCCCTGGCTGACCAGGCTCCTCCTGGCGGTCAACGCGGACCGGCTCGCCGTCGTCGTCTCCTCCGATCATCCCGATCTGGGCGTCCGCCGCCGGCGGGCCCAGGATGACCCGCTGCGGCAGCTGCGGGCGAAGTGGACCGCCACCCCCGCCCGGGACCTCGGGGACCTGCGGCTCGTGACGTTCACGGCCGTCGGCCCGGCGGCGCTCGCCCCCGCCGACCGGCTCGCCCGGTGGCTGCTGGACCGCCCGCACGGCAAGATCGGCAACGTCTGGCGGGACGGGCTCATCCGGATCGTCCGGGAGGATTCGGGGCGCACGCTCTCCCAGCGCGACGCCCGGGCCGCCGTGACCCGGGCCGCGCGCGATCCCGACCTGCTGGCCGCCCGGCTGATCGATCTTCCCCGGCACGCCCTCGGGGGAATCCTCGCCGCGGTGTCGTCCGGCGACACGCTGCTGGCCGAGCCGGTGAGACCGGGCTGGATCCGGCAAAATTGGCAGACGCTGCGAAACGAGTAGATATGACGGAATCGGAGCTGGCGACGGCGGAATCGCGGTGGCACCCGCGGGGCCGGCGGCCGGACGCGCCCGGTGCCGCCTACTGTCGTGCTATGGCGACGCTTGCAGGCAACGGCTCCCGAGCACACGCATCAGACCTGCAGCGGTATCCCGATCCCGCCGGCGCCCGGGTGCTGGTGGTCGAGGACGACGACGGCCTCGGTACCCAGCTCGTGCGCGGTCTGGACCGGGCCGGCTACACCGCCGACCGGGTGCGGACCGGGGAGGCCGCGCTCGCCCGGGTCGAGGGCGTGTCCCCGCCCGATCTCGTGCTCCTGGACCTGGGACTGCCCGACATCGACGGCGCGGAGGTGTGCCGGCGCATCCGCGAGCGCGGGGACACCCCCGTGATCGTGGTGACGGCTCGGGGGGACGAGGCGGACCGGGTCGAGGCCTTGGACCTCGGTTCCGACGACTACCTGGTCAAACCATTCGGATTCGCCGAACTGCTGGCCCGGATACGGGCGGTGCGGCGGCGCGCCGCCCGGGCCACCGGTGAGAGCTCCGACGTGGTCCGACACGGACCGCTCGTCCTCGACCAGCGCAGCCGGCGGATCTCCGTCGACGGCCGTCCGGTCCAGGTGACGGCGCGGGAGTACGATCTGCTGGCCTTCCTGGCCTGCGATCCCGGCCGGGTCCGGACCCGACGGGAGATCTTCACCGCTGTCTGGGGCGACTGGTTCGGCTCATCGAAGGTCCTCGACGTACACATCGGCGCGATCCGCCGCAAGCTCGGGATTCCCGAACTGATCGAAACGGTGTACGGGGTCGGCTTCCGCCTGGGCGGGCCGCCGGCGCCCGGCGCCGATCCGACCCCCGGTGACCGGAGCGCGCCACCCCTCGGCCGATGACCCGGCACATCCAATGACCCGGCGCATCCTGGCCGCCCAGCTCGCGCTCACGACGGCGCTGCTTGTCGGCCTGTGCGTCCCGATGGGGCTCGACGCCACCCGTCACGACCGGGCGCTGTTCGGCCTGCGGCTCACGGCCGCGATGCAGGCCTACTGCGCCGAGGTGAAGTGGCGGCGGCTGTCCGCCGGCGCGGCCCCGCTGCCCGCCCCCGTACGCGACAGTACGGCCGTGCCACCGGACGAGCTCCGGCTGTTCGACCCGAACGGTACGCCCGTGGCCGACACCGGTGACGACATCCCGATCATGGCCTGGGATCTGGATCGGGCCCGCCGGGAGAACGTGGTCATCAACCCGAACGCGGCCAATCGACACCGGATGATCCTTATTGCTCCGGTGTCCAACGCGCAGGGCCTGGTCGGCATCCTGGCCGTCGCGCGCAGCGATGCCGGGCTGCGCGCCTCGATCATCCACCGATGGACGATGATCGCCCTCGCGGGCGTCCTGGTCGCGCTGGCCGCATTGGGGATCTCGATGCTGCTGGCCCGCTGGGTGGGCCGGCCGCTGCGCCGGCTCGAGCAGGCAGCGACCGAACTCGGTGCCGGTGATCTCACGATCCGGGCCAGAGCCGTCGGTGGCCCGCCCGAGGCACGCAAACTTGCCACGACGTTCGACGCGATGGCGGGACGGCTCCAGTTGCTGGTCGACAGCCAGCGCCGGTTCCTCGCCGACGTCTCCCACCAGATCCGCACCCCGCTGACGGCGATGCGCCTGCGCCTAGAGCTGCTGCAACAGGACGTGGACGCGGACACCACCGACGAGGTCGCGGGCACCCTGGTCGAGGTACACCGGCTCTCCCGGATGGTCGACGGGCTGCTGGCGGTCTCCCGGGCCGAGCATGCACCGATCCCGACCCAGCCGATCCCCCTCGCGGTCGCCGCCGAGGAACGATGCCTGATCTGGCGACCGGTCGCAGCCGCCGCCGGAGTGACGCTGACCTGCGACGTCGACGCGGACCAGGTCGTCCAGTGCACCCCGGGGCATCTGGAGCAGATCCTCGACAATCTCCTCAGCAACACGCTGGAGGCCACCCCGTCCGGCAGCCGGGTCAGCGTCACGTCCGGGACGAACCCACCGGCCCAGCCACGCCCGGTGGGCGCCGGAGGCACCGCGGAGGCGGGCCTCGGGACGGGGAGCACCGCGTACGAATTGGACGAGATGAACGTCACCGGGCCGCAGAGCACCATGACGGCGGAAAGCATGACGCGGCTCACGGTCGCCGACAGCGGACGCGGCATGAGCGCCGAGCAGCGGGCCGCCGCCTTCCGCCGGTTCAGCTCCAACCTCAGTGCCGACCAGCGAGAAGCCGACCAGCGAGGAGAGGTGCCCGGCCGGGCCGATCGGCGCGGGAACGGCCTCGGGCTCGCCATCGTGCATGCCCTGACGACCGCCGACGGCGGGACGGTCACTCTGGCCGAGAGTGACAACGGGGGTCTGTGCGTCGTCCTCGACCTGCCCCGGACACATCCAGACCGACGGCCGACGGCCGCCCGGCCGGCACCCGCGCAGAGATCCGTGGACGCGGCGGGCGGCACCTGCATCGCGGCCGCGCCGGGTTCCGGGGGCACGGACGGCCCGGGCCCCCGGCGGACATCGGCCACCATCCACGAACTACTGGAAGTAGTGGATTACGTCACGACAGATTATGCCATGGCCGACGACAGGCCGTGACGACCGGACAACGGCTTCACCGGACTCCCGATTCACTAGATGATCTTTACTGGTTCTTTCCGAGCCGAGGAGCGGTCCGTAACCACAATGCGCCCCGGGCCAGTTATTTTCGAACTGAGCCACCAGGGATGGAGTTCCACTGATCATGGCAAAAAGTCCGGCACAGAAGATTCGTGAAGTCGCGACAACCGGCGTCGGCACGCTTCGCCGCGGACACCCGTACAGGCTCCCCCGGCCGGGGGTCCGCGGTCGCCATGAGGAGACCGGCACCGGCCCAGTGCCGGCCAGTGCCGGCGCGGTGTCACACTCCGGCCGCGCTCCCGCCGAGGTCTGACCTCGGCAGGCGGCACCCGTGGGACGCAGGTGCTGTCGGGACAATCTTCTACGAAGAGTAGAAGGCAAGATGGTCGAGTGACCGTCACCTCGACAGGCGCGCTCCCATGCACCTGACCCAGTCGACCGACCTGGCGCTGCGGGCACTTATGCTCACGGCCACCCGGGAGGATCGCCTCACCGTCCGCGACCTCTCGAAAGCCCTCGATGTTCCGCTCACCCACATGGCGAAGATCGTGCAACGCCTCCAGCGGCTCGACCTCGTGGTCACCGTGCGCGGGCGCACCGG
>NZ_CDWWXB010000005.1:0-7880 GCF_977971855.1 Frankia sp. CoWAU3
GGGTACACGAAGGAACTGGGCGGAACGTCTCGACGACCTACCCGATGGCGCTACCCGGTCTGGTACACGACGCCTGATACACGACACGAGGTACGACAGCCCGTCCCCGCTGTCGGGTGTCATCGAAGATTTAGTATGACATCCTATTTTCGGCCTAGATTTCAATAGGAAGCCAAACGTTTTAGTAGCTGACCCGGTTTGGTGACGGCACGGCACGGCGCGGTGCAGGCCCGGAGCGGGAGCCGTTCAGGTGCGACTGCGTGGGTATCCGGTGGGGTATCGCGGGAGCGTGCTGCCCACGCCGCCACCGGGGATCTCCGAACGCGACGAGCGGCTGCTGGTGCTGGCCTGGCAGGCGATGGCCGACGGCACCCGCGAGATCATCCTGACCGACGACGTGATCGGCGAGCTGACCGGCGAAACGTTTGACGACCGGTACATCCCCGCCGCACGTAGAGTTGTCCGCCCGCATCCACGCCGCCACCACCCAAGCACTGGATCGGGGCGACTTCCTGCTCACCGTCGCGCCCGCCTGCTCCGCCGGCACCCTCACCAGCCGGTTCACCCCGACGGCCACCGGGTCCGGCCCGGCGCGGGCGTACCGGGCACTGCCCGCCGCCACCGCCGGGGCGCTGCGGGTGCAGATGTCCTTCGGGCCGCTGTACCCGCACGCGGAGAACGCCTGCCGCGTCCCGGCCTACCTCGACCACGTGCTCCCGCTGGGCGAACACCGCCAGCCCGGCGACGACAGCCTGCTCACGATGGACGACCTGGCCATCACCGCGACCCGCGACCGGCTGCACCTGGTCAGCATCTCGCGTCGTCAAGTGGTTGAGCCGCAGGTGTTCCACGCGCTCGCACTGGACGAACAGCCCCCGCCGCTGGCCCGGTTCCTGGCGCACCTGCCACGGGCGTTATCCGCCGCCTGGTACCAGTTCGATTGGGGACCGCGCGTCCGGCTGCCGTTCCTGCCACGGGTGCGCTACCGGCGCACCGTCCTGTCCCCGGCCCAGTGGCGGCTTGCCCCCGACGACCTCCCACCCGGCCAGGCCGGTCCCGGCCAGTGGAGGCAGGTACTCGACCGGTGGCGGCGCCGCTGGGACTGCCCTGACGTGGTCGAGCTCCGCGACGCGGACCGCACGCTGCGCCTCACCCTCAACGAGCCCGCCCACGCCACCCTCCTGCACGCCCACCTCAAACGGCACGGCCAGGCGATCCTGTACGCGGCCACCCCGGCGGCCGACTACGGGTGGATCGACGGCCACGCCCACGAAATCGCGCTGCCCCTGGTCACCACCTGCCCCGCTGAACCCGGCCCGCTGCACGGCCTCCCACCCGTCGTGACGAACACACACGGGCACCTGCCCGGCGCCCCGGACGCCACCTGGCTCTCGGCGAAGCTGTTCACCCATCCCGAACGGATCGGCGAGATCGTCGCCGAGGCGCTTCCCGGCCTGCTGGCCACGCTCGACACACCCGCGGCCTGCTGGCTGCGATACCGCAGCCGACAGGAGACGGACCACCTGCGCCTGCGGCTGCGCACTACCCCCGACTGTTACGCGCAGTACTCGAACGCGGTCGGGGAGTGGGCGCAGCGGATGCGCCAAGCAGGACTGGCCGGGCGGCTGGTGATCGACACCTACTCCCCGGAAATCGGCCGCTACGGGCACGGCGAGGCACTGGACGCCGCGGAGAACGTCTTCGCCGCCGACTCCGCCACCATGGCCGCCCTGCTGCGGCACCAGCCCACCACCGAGGTCGACCTCGGGCTGGTGGTGGCGAACATGGTAGGCATCGTCAGCGGGTTCTTCGGCGATCCCAACGAGGCGATGGACTGGCTGGCCGCCCGCCCGGCCCCGGCTGCCGCTGCGGCCCTCGACCGGGCGGTGGCCGAGCGAGCGACCCGGCTCGTCACCGACCCGGCCGGGCTGTGGTCGCTGTCCGGCTGGACCGTCGACATCGGGCCGGCGTGGGACAACCGCGCCGACGCGCTGGCCAGCTACCACAAGGCGCTGCCACCGGAGGCGAACACCGACGTGGTGCTGGAGTCGCTGCTGCACATGCACCACAACCGGGCCGTCGGCATCAACCGGGACAGCGAACGCACCTGCTGCCGCCTGGCCCGGCAAGCCGCGCTCACCTGGCGAGCCCGCCGTAGCGGTGGTGCCCGGTGACCTACACCGACCCGTACACGCCACCGCCCGAGCACCATCCCGCACCCGGCTGGGTCAATCCCTGGCAGACGGGGCCGCCGGGCTGGCGCTGCTGCACATCGCCTATGCCCGCGCCGGGATCGGCGACTGGGCCACCGCCCACCAATAGGTCAAGGCTATGACCGCCGAACCCGTGGCCGCGGACACGGGCGCCGGCCTGTACCGGGGCGCCCCGGCGGTCGCGTTCGTGCTGCGCACCGCCGGCCAGCCCGTCTACACCGGCGTACTGCACACCCTCGACGAGCACATCGCCGCGATCACTTGCACCCGCCTGGAGGCAGCGCACGAGCGGATCGACCGCGGCGAACTGCCCGCGCTGCGGGAGTTCGACCTGATCAACGGGCTGACCGGACTCGGCGTCTGCCTGCTTCAGGCCATCCACGCCGACCCACGCCGACCCGCGCCACCCCGGCGGCGACTTGCTACGCGACGTACTGACCTACCTGGTCCGGCTGACCGGCCGGACCACCGTCGACGGGGCCACACTGCCCGGCTGGTGGACCGCGAATGGGCCGTCCGACCAGCCCGACCCTTGGTGGCCCGGCGGCCACGCCAACCTCGGCATGGCGCACGGCATCGCGGGACCGCTGGCGCTGCTGTCCTCCGCCATGATCGGCGGCATCACCGTGCCCGGACAGGCCGACGCGATCGGACTCACCGACTGGTTCCTCAACTCCTGGCGCTGCGGCTCGGTGATCAGCCCCTGGTGGCCCGGCATGATCTCCGCCCGCGCATGGGTCAACGCCGCCGCCGACCAGCCGGGTCCGCAACGCCTGTCCTGGTGCTACGGCGCCCCCGGCCTGGCCCGCGCCCGCCACCTGACCGCCCAGGCACTGGACACCCCGAACAGGGTGGCCGACGCCAAGGCCACGCTCGTCGCGTGTCTCACCGACGAGGCTCAACTCGCCCAACTCGGCGACGACTCGCTGTGCCACGGCTGGGCCGGGCTGGTGCACGTCTCCCGCCGGATGCTCGCCGACACCGAACCCGGCGGCGAATTCGCCGAGGTCCTGTCCCGGTTGGAACACCGCTGGCGTCACCGCCGCACCCAGGCGGCCCGAAAACTATCGGAGGTGAGGGGGATGCTGGAAGGCGACGCCGGAATCGCGCTCACCGATCTGCCGCCGGGCACCGGATGGGACGCCTGCCTGCTCACCGTCCCGCCCGCGGCCGGACCAACGCACTCGCCCGTATCCGCAAGTACACACACGGAAGGAACCGGATGACCAACGCCACCAGCACCCGCCCCGAGGACCTGCGCGAGCAGATGATCAGCAACATCCGCACCGCTGGTCACCTGCGCTCCGAGCGCATCGAGCAGGCGTTTCGGGCCGTTCCCCGGCACCGGTTCGTTCCCGCAGCCTCGGTCGAGGAGGCGTACGCCAACAAGGCGATCACCATCAGGCCCGGCGCAGACCGGCCCGCCAGTTGCATCTCCGTGCCGACCGTGGTGGCGATGATGCTCGGTCAGCTCGACCCGCAGCCCGGCGACCGCGTGCTGGAGATCGGGGCCGGGACCGGATACAACGCCGCCCTGCTCGCCGGACTCGTCGGCGACGGCGGCAGTGTCACCACCATCGACATCCACCCCGACGTTACCGACCACGCCCGCCGCACCCTGGCCGAGACCAGCTACGACCGAGTGCGGGTGGTCACCGGCGACGGCGCCATCGGCGACGCGGACCACGCCCCCTACGACAAGATCATCGTTACGGTCGGGCCGTGGGACCTGCCCCCGGCCTGGTTCGACCAACTCGCCCCCGGCGGTATGCTCATGGTCCCGCTGCACTGGCGGGGCCAGGCCCGCAGTGTCGCCTTCGCCCGTCAGGACACCCATCTCCGGGCGGAAAGCAGCCAGCTCTGCGGGTTCATTCCCATGATCGGTATCGTGTCGACCGGCGAGCAGACCGGCACGATCACTGACAACGTGGAGCTGTACTGGGATGCCGACCAGAACATCGCCCCGGCCGCCCTGCACGAGGTGTTCACTGGACCCGAGACCACCGCGTGGTCCGGCGCCTCCGTCGTCGCCAACGAGCCGTTTGACCACATCTGGCTGTGGCTGACCGCCACCTCACCCGGCACCTGCCGCATCGCAGCCGAAGACGAGGCCATCGAGTCCGGGATCTGCCGCCCCGCGTTCACCTACCGCACCCCCGCGATCGTCGAGGGCGACTCCCTGGCGTACCTCACCAAGCCCCGCCCCGTCGACCATCCCGGCCCGGACGGCGAACGCCGCTACGAACTCGGCGCCACCGGCCACGGCCCCGCCGCCGCCCAGCTCGCCAAGCGGCTGGTCGAGCAGATTCGCCGCTTCGACCGCGACCGCACCGCCCAGCCCGTCATCACCGCCTATCCTGCCGGAACGGCCGACGGGACCCTGCCCACCGGCGTGGTTATCGACAAGCGCCACGTCCGCATGGTCGCCACGCCCTGACCGGTCACCGCGCCGACGGCCCCCAGCATCGAGAACGTGGTGACCACGTCTGGCTGACCACGTCTGGCTGAGCAGCCTCCTGAATCGCGGATTCGTCTGAACCCCGCACCAGTTACGACTGCACCGGAGTCCGCGCCGAATACGGCGGTCCGCACTGTCAACACCTCAGCGGCCGCTGTCTGGACACCTTCATCACCAGATTTCCCTGTCCAGCTCAGCGCAGGTCCTTACTGAAATCTTCGCTGGCAACCGACACCCGGGATCACCGTCGACATCCGCGATCAACCGGAAATTTCACGCAGTGCGGCAGCGTAGCCACGCAGAGCCTCGATCTGCTGGGTCAGTCGGGCCAGGTCCGGCGAAGACGCGACCACCGTGCCCACGACCTCGCTGGCCGCTGCCAGCAGGTCGTCCAGAGTGGCCACCGACGCCGACATTTCGGCCACCAGGTCCTTCCTCGTCGCCAGGATCTCGGCTCGTCGAGCGGGATGCGTCACCGCTCGGGCCGCCCTTTCACACGCGACGACCCGCATGGCGGTGACCCGCAGCCCGTCCACCAGATCGGCGGCGCCGGCCACGGCCGCCCGCACCGGGCCGCGGGCGGCACCGGGAGCAAGCGTCCGGGCCATCGCGACGAGCGCCGCCAGACCCGCCTCGCCACGGCGCAACGGCTCGGCGGCCGCCGAGTGCCGCAACGCCCAGGGAGGCGGAGCGGGAGCGCTCGGCAGGGCGAACCCGCGGTCCTCCCGCCGGATCACGGCCGTCTCCCAGCCGGCGAGACCCGCCCTGATGACCGCCGCACCGCCCACGACCAGCCAACCCCAGCCGTCCACGACGGCGGCGACCGGCGTCACCGCGGCCACGGCGATCCATCCGAAGGCGGTCACCGCCGCCCGACGACGCGCCCACCGGACGCCACGCCCGGCGCGCCGTTCGGTCCGCAGCAACGACCGGCGTTCGACATCGGCACGCACCCAGTCCGGCAACGCCGGCCGCAGTGCCCCGCCCGGCGCCCCGTCCCAACCCGGCCAGCCGGTCACGGCCGGTCCGCCTTCCGACTCACGGCGTCCCACCGCCGGTGGGCTTGGCTGCGGAATCGGGCGACGCCGCGGAACCAGGCGACGCCGCGGAACCAGGCGCGCCAGCGGGAAGCTGGCCCCCGGCCGCCATGTCACCGCGCAACTCGGCGAGGCGGGAGGAGGCCCGGGCGTCCATGGTCGCGCGCCGCACCTCGATCATCCGCGCCTCCATCCCCTGGGAGGCGAGCTCGTGGCGCCCGAGAGCGACCGCGTAGCGCTGCTCGACCTTGTCGCGGATCTCCCCGAGGGTGGGCGTGTCCCCCGCCGGGGCGAGCGAGGACATCCCCTCCATCGCCTTGGTCATCTGCTCCTGCATGGCGGCGTGCTCGATCTGTGTCAGCAGGCGGGCACGCTCGGCGAGATGGCGTTGCATCCGCACGGTGTTGTCCTCGACCGCGGTTCGGGCCTGCTGGGCGGACGCGGCGGCCTGGCGGTGCAGGTTCTTCAGGTCCTCCAGCGATGCTTCCGCCGAGACCAGCTGGCTGGCGAATGCCTGGGCCGTCTCCTCGTACCCAGCCGCGGTGACCAGGTCGCCGGCCGCTCGCGCGTTGTCAGCCAGCAGCAACGAGGAGCGGGCGGACTCGGTGAGGTTCGCGACCTCGTCCACCTGGCGTGCCATGCGCATCTCCAGCTGACGCTGGTTACCCACGACGAGCGCCGCCTGCTGGACCAGCGCCTCGTGCTGCTGCCGGGCCTCCATGATGGCCTGGTCGATCTGCACCCGCGGGTCAGCCTTCTCATCGAACTTCCGGTTCGCCGAGGCCGACAGATAGCGGTAGATCTTGCGGACGACATTCGCCATACATCGATCGTCGCACGCCGGAGCCGCGGCGGTTACCCCGCGGCGGACTCAGACGGGCGGCTGCAGCGCCGTGCGGCCGCGTCCCGCGCAGACCAGACACGTCCGGCAGGCCGGCACAAAGCCGCCGCGCATGGTGGCGAAGACCACCAGCAGCTCGCCCAATCCGTTGCAGCTCTTGCACACCTGGACCAGCCGGCACTCCGACCAGCCGTCGTCGTCCTCCGGCCACGCGGGGGTATTCACGTGATCTTCTTTCCCTGCGGGCCATGCCCGGGAGTCCGCCCGGGAACGACGATCGACACCAACCTGCGCCACGAGAACTATCTCGGGAGAGTCGCGGAGGGGTCCGCCATCCGCCACCAGACAACCCTTTTCGGGGGAGGGCCCTTTCGGGGAGGGCAAACCGCCCCCGGCGCGGGACTCACACCATCGCCTGGAACATCCAGTGCTGCTCCTCCAGGTCGTGGACGATCTCGATGATCAGGTTCTGGGTGACCGGGTCGGCCTTCTCGGTCGCGTCCATGCGGGTACGCATCCTCGTGACCACCCCGGCGAGGACCTCGGTTGTCTGCCGGATCACCTTCTCATCCGGGATGTACCCCACCTCCACTCCCGGCAGGTGGGTGCTTCGGGCGACCGTCGAGGACTGACCGTCCGGGTTGACCCCGATCGCGACGGCACGTTCGGCGGTGGCGTCCGCGTAACGACGCGCCAGATCGACAACCTCGTCGAGTTGGCGATGCACACTACGGAAGGTGCGCCCGGTGACGTTCCAGTGCAGCTGCTTGGCGGACAGGGACAGGTCGATCAGGTCGATCAACGTGCCCTGGAGGGCCTCACCGGTGACACTTCGTGCCCCGTCGGACAGCGGGCTGCGGATGGCACTCATACTCGACCTCTCTCACGCCGGAGACATCTGCTCCCTGCGGCGTGCCCCGTGAAGAGATCCGTATGCGACCAGAACACCCGACGTCCAGAACACCCCGACGTCCAGCACAGCCCGACGTCCAGCACAGCCCGACATCGCGAACGAGACACACATCGAGACCTACCTCATCGGGACCTACATCATGAACGGAGCGCACGTCATGAACGGAGCAGACCCCCAACGTGAACGGGACAGCCGACGTGGCAGGGCACCGGAAGACGCCGGACGCGCAACTCAGGCCGCCCGGTCGACGACCGCGGCGCGGGCGGGAACCACCACGGTGGGCGCGCCGACCCGCGCGGCCACCGCCAGTTCGGCGAGTTCGAGATCCTCACTCACCTCGCGCAGCAGGTCCGCGAGCCGTACTCCCAGTGCGTCACAGATGGCGGCGAGCAACTCGGAGCTGGCCTCCTTCTGCCCA
>NZ_CDWWXB010000005.1:8215-8793 GCF_977971855.1 Frankia sp. CoWAU3
ACACCCGTGCCGCCGACGACACCTCCCGAAGCGTGCGGTGCTGATCCTGACGGCGGCGGCGCAACGCCTCGCCGAGCATGCGTCGGAGCAGGACCATCGAGCCTCCTCCTTCGTCCGCGGGATGCGTTCACCGTATACCCACCGCCGCGACCATCGGGCCCTCGTTGACGGGACTGTAACTGTGTAAGCACCTCAGGTCCGGTGATTGGTCTCGCGCATCAGGGTGCGCCGTCTCCGGTTGTGGTCATCTCGCTGTTCGGCAGCCCGGCGAGCATCCGACGCACCAGGTCCAGCGCGGACACCACCGCGTAGGTGCGGATGCGCGGCCGGTCCCCGGGCAGCCGTACCGACCGGGTGACGGTGCCGTCCGGTCCGGCCAGGCCGATATGCAGCGTTCCGACCGGTTTGTCCTCCTGCGGCTGCGGGCCCGCGACTCCCGTGGTGGCCAACCCGTAGGTGGCGCCCAGCCGGGACCGGACCCCCGCCGCCATCGCGGCGGCCGTCCTCGACGACACCGCGCCCTCGGCGGCCAACAGACCCTCGTCGACACCGAGCGCCGATGCCTTGACCTCCGTGGC
>NZ_CDWWXB010000005.1:9233-10688 GCF_977971855.1 Frankia sp. CoWAU3
ACGCTGGCGGTGAACATGCCGTTCATCTCGAACGGCACACCGGGCATCGCGTAGACGACGCCAGTCCCGATCTCCATCCGTATCCCCGGGGCTGTTCCGGTGCCGTTCGGCAGCGGTTGTGCCCCCTCGGGCAGGTCCGCCTGTCGGTAGTTCATCTGGGGCACGCGCCGGCCACCGTCACCGCGGCCCATGTCCCGGAACCGTCGCCGCAGCATCGACTCCAGGAAGTCGTCCCGGCGCAGGCCGACGCCGGCCGCGGCGGCGATGCCCTCGCGGGTCAGGTCGTCCTGGGTGGGACCGAGCCCTCCGGTCATGATGACGACGTCAGCCCGGTCCAGTGCCACCCGGATCGCCGTGGCGATCATGTCGATGTCGTCACCGACGACCGTCGACGTCGTGACGGTCACTCCGACATCGGCCAGCTGCCGACCCAACCAGGCCGCGTTGCCGTTGACGATGTCGCCGTAGAGAAGTTCGTCCCCCACCGCCAGCAGCTCAGCGCGCATCGGTCCGCCCCTCCGTCTTCCTGATGGTCGGCCCCGCCATCCGGTGGCGCGCCGAGGGGCCGGTGCCGGGCGAGAGGCCGGTGGATGGTGCGCCCCTCGGCGGGGTGACATCGCCGGGATCCCGCGAGGCCCGCCGCCGCAGCGTGAGAGCTCGACAGACGTAATCGATCCCGGTGACCATGGCGACCACCACGCCGGCCGCGAGAATCACGGCCCGGCTCGTGGCGGCAACGCCCGCCAGCGGAAGCACGTAGAGACCGATCGCGACGTTCAGCAGCAGGGTCTTGGCCTTGCCCCCACGGCTCGCCGCGATCACCCCGAAGCGGATCACCCACAAGCGCAGGAGGGTGACGCCGACCTCCCGCAGGAGGATCAGTGCGGTGACCGGCCAGGGCAGCTCGCCGAGCACGGACAGCGAGATCAACGCGGCACCGGTCAGTGCCTTGTCGGCGATCGGATCGACCAGGATGCCGAAGTCGGTGACGAGGTGCCAGCGGCGGGCGATGGAGCCGTCGATCTGGTCGGTCACCGCAGCCACCGCATAGGCGCCGAAGGCGGCGTACCGCCAGGTGTGCCCGTCGGGCCCGGCGAACAGGAAGGGCACGAAGACCGGCACCAACACCAGCCGCGCGATCGTCAGCAGGTTGGCGACGTTGACCACCGGGGCCGCGGGGACCACCGGGGCAGAAACGGGCTCCGCGGGGAGCTGCGACGGCCCTTCGCCGCGCTCCCCCTGGCGTCGGCGCCCGACGCTGTCACGTCCCATCCGCGACGCCCCGGCCCACGAGGGCCGCCGCCCGATCCGGCGTCGGCCGCGCGACCGCGGCCGTGAGACGGGCCCGATCGAGCACCGCGGTGAACTCCGCGATCAGATCGACACCCTCGGTGGCGACCACCCGGGCCTCGACGAGATCCCCCACCCCGAGGAGCTCCGGCCCGTCATCCGCCG
>NZ_CDWWXB010000005.1:10953-35840 GCF_977971855.1 Frankia sp. CoWAU3
CAGCCGGTGGCCAGACCACCGGCGACCTCCTCCACCAGGACCTGTACCCGGGAGCCGATCCGCGCGTCCGCCCGGGCGGCGGTCAGCTGCTCGACGAGGTCGGTGACGCGTACCCGGCGGCGCTCGATCAGCTCATCGGGGATCTTGTCCGTCAGCCCGGCGGCCTCGGTGCCCTCCTCGTCGGAGTAGCCGAACACGCCGACGGCGTCGAGCTCGGCGGCCTCGAGGAACTCCGCGAGGATGTCGACATCCTCGGGGGTCTCCCCCGGGAACCCGACGATGACGTTGGATCGCGCCCCCAGGTCGGGCGCCAGCGCGCGGGCGCGGGCGAGCAGGTCGAGGAAGTGCCCACTGCCGCCGAAGCGGCGCATCCGGCGCAGCACCGGCGGGCTCGCGTGCTGGAAGGACAGATCGAGATAGGGCGCGAGGCCCGGAGTGGTCAGCAGCACCTCGAGCAGCGACGGACGCATCTCGGCGGGCTGCAGGTAGACCGTGCGCACCCGGACAATGCCCGACACCGCCGCGAGTTGCGGCAGCAGCTTCTCCAGCGCACGCAGATCCCCGAGGTCCTTGCCGTAGGAGGTGGAGTTCTCGCTGACCAGGACCAGCTCGCGGGCACCCTGACCGGCCAGCCATTCGGCCTCGGCGAGCACGTCGTCGGGTGACCGCGAGACGTGGGAGCCGCGGAACGACGGGATCGCGCAGAAGGCGCAGCGCCGGTCACAGCCGCTGGAGATCTTCAGGACGGCGACCGGCCCGGTCGTTAACCGCCGGCGCAGCGGAACGGCTCCGGTGGACACCGCGCCCGGCGGGAGAGCGGGGGCGGCCCGGTCCAGCGGGGTGATCGGCAGCATCGTCCGCCGGTCACGCGGGGAGTGCGCGGGCACCGGGGTACCGGCCAGCACGGCCGCGAGGTGCGTGGCGATGTTCGGATAGGCATCGAATCCGAGGACCGCGTCCGCCTCGGGCAGACTCTCGGCGAGCTCGGTTCCGTAACGCTCGGCCAGGCAGCCCACGGCCACCACCGCGCGCGGACCCGGACCGGCGCCGTCCGCGGGACCGGATGGAGCGCCACCGGCCCGCAGGTCGTCCGCCGCAAGCAGAGCGTCGATGGAGTCCTTCTTCGCCGCGTCGACGAATCCGCAGGTGTTGACGAGCACGGCGTCGGCATCGGCGGCGTCGGAGACGAGCTCCCACCCGTCCGCGCCAAGCCGGGCGGCCAGCTCCTCCGAATCCACCTCGTTCCGGGAACAACCGAGCGTGATCAGAGCTACCCGGCGATGGAGGCGTGTGGACACCAGGTCAGGCTACCGGGACCGGCGCGGGCGTTGGCGCGGCCACGAGACCGCTACGCTGTTCGTCGCCGACCTCGCAGGCGCCGGAGGCTGCGGCGCTCACCCGGATCGTCACGACCTGCCCGAGCCCGCCCGGCGCCCCGAGGCTCCTGCCGTTGCACGACACATCGACCGCACCGGCATTGCCCGCCCTGATGTGCAGGGCCCCCGACGCCGTCACCGTCCGGCTGTCGCCGGACTGCAGGAGCTGGGAGAGCAGGACATGCTCGGCGTCGTCGCGCACCTCCAGCCAGCTCTGCGCGTCGCGTACCGTCAGGACGACGTTCACCCCTGCCGGCGCGGGCGTGGTCACGGTGGGAACGGCCGGGCTCGTCGAGACCGGCGGGACGCTCACGGTCGGAGTGAGCCCCACGGCCCCGCCCGGCCCCGGCGCGGCCCTGTCGTCCGAGGAACCGGAGGAACCTGGCAGCAGCAACGCGAGAGCCGCGATGACGCACACCACGACCAGCGAAACGATCATTGCCGGCCCCCACCGGAACCCGCCGCGCAGCCGGCGGGACCCCCCGCGCAGCGGATCGAACTCGGCCGAGGGGATAATCATCAATGGGCCGGTCTGGTGCTCGTGCGAGGCGTCGTAAGCCGCCAGCACCCACCCGGGATCGAGCCCGAGGGTGGTGGCGATGCTGCGCAGATGCCCACGGGCATACACCGTGCCGCCGCACTGCGAGAAGTCGTCCCGCTCGATCTGATCGATCAGACCCGCCCTGACCCGGGTGCGCTCGCTGACCTGGGAGACCGTGAGACCGCGGTCACGCCGCGCCGCGGCCAGGATGGACCCGACGCTGTCCCGCGGCTGCGGATCGTCCGCGGACTGCATGAGCGAACCTCCGCAATCGTCTTTTCCGCCTACCGTGGGCGCGAGGCCTTCAGTTTACGGTGCCCCCCCGGCGCTGAAAGCGGGGACATTCCGCCGGAGGCTTCCTCATCCGTTACGCAGGGTTGTGAGCAAACCCTCCAACTCGTCCGGCATGACCAGCACGTCACGCGCCTTCGATCCCTCACTTGCGCCGACGATGCCCCGGCTCTCCATCAGGTCCATCAGCCGCCCGGCCTTCGCGAACCCGACCCGCAGCTTGCGCTGCAACATCGAGGTGGAGCCGAACTGCGTGCTCACCACGAGCTCAACGGCCTGCAGGAAGAGCTGTAGATCGTCTCCGATCTCCTCGTCGATCTCCTTCCTGGCCTCGCCGCCGGCGTCGAACACGTCCTCCCGGAACGCCGCCGGCGCCTGTTCCTTCGTGTGGTCGACGATGGCCGCGATCTCGTCCTCGGAAACGAAGGCACCCTGGATACGGGCGGGTTTACCCGCTCCCATCGGCAGGAAGAGCGCGTCCCCCAGGCCGACGAGCTTCTCCGCGCCGGCCTGGTCGAGGATCGTCCGGCTGTCCGCCAACGACGCCGTCGCGAAGGCGAGCCGGGACGGCACGTTCGCCTTGATCAGGCCGGTCACCACGTCGACGGAGGGCCGCTGGGTGGCGAGCACCAGGTGGATGCCCACCGCCCGGGCCATGGCGGTGATCCGGCAGATGGCGTCCTCGACGTCGCGCGGCGCCACCATCATCAGGTCGGCGAGCTCGTCGACGATGGCCAGGATGTAGGGGTAGGGCACGTAGACACGTTCGGATCCCGGCGGGGCGGCGATCTCGCCGTTGCGCACTTTGCGGTTGAAGTCGTCGACGTGACGCACCCCGCACGCGGCCAGGTCCTCGTACCGGTTCTCCATCTCCTTCACGACCCATTGCAGCGCATCGGCCGCCTTTTTGGGATTCGTGATGATCGGCGTGATCAGATGGGGAATACCCTGATAGTTCGTCAGCTCGACCCGCTTGGGGTCCACCAGCACCATGCGCACCTGGTCAGGGGTGGCCCGGGCCAGCACCGAGGTGATGAGGGTGTTGATACACGTCGACTTGCCGGCTCCGGTCGCCCCGGCGATGAGGATGTGCGGCATCTTGGCCAGGTTGGCGAGCGCGTAGCCGCCCTCGATGTCCTTGCCGAGACCGACAACCAGCGGATGCGGGTTACCGATCGCCTCCCCGCTGCGCAGGACGTCGCCGAGCGACACCAACTCCCGGTCGGTGTTGGGAATCTCGATACCGACCGCGCTCTTGCCCGGGATCGGACTGATGATCCGCACGTCCGGGCTCTTCACCGCGTACGCGATGTTCTTCGTGAGCTGGATGATCCGCTCGACCTTGACCGCGGCACCGAGCTCGACCTCGTAGCGGGTCACCGTCGGTCCCCGGGTGAAGCCGGTGACCTGGGCGTCCACTTTGAACTGGGCGAACACATCGGTCAGCGAGGCGATCACCCCGTCGGTCGCGGCCGAGCGGACCTTGGGCGGCGTACCGGAACGCAGCAGGGTCGGCGACGGCAGCCGGTAGTCACCATCGGTCGGGGGGACCAGATGCTCGATCTCACCGCCGAAGTCCGCGGAACCCGGACCGGGGACGCCGGTCGCGGTGTCCGCCGCACCCGCGGTCACCCGGGCTGCCCGGGCCCGGGCCCTGCGCTGCGGACCGGGCGCGGCCCCCGCTACCGGTTCCCCGCCACCAGCGGCCGCACCGCCCGGATCGGGGGCCGTGGTCACGTAGCCGGTATCCGCCTCCGGGCCGGCGAGCTCACCGAACAGGTCGAGGGCGAGATCCCCGGCGGGACCGGCGGCATCGGCGGGACCGGCGGG
This sequence comes from Frankia sp. CoWAU3, assembly GCF_977971855.1. Classification (NCBI taxonomy): domain Bacteria; kingdom Bacillati; phylum Actinomycetota; class Actinomycetes; order Frankiales; family Frankiaceae; genus Frankia; species Frankia sp. CoWAU3. The sequence goes on from NZ_CDWWXB010000005.1 coordinate 14,992, forward strand.
ACCGGCGGGACCGGCGGGACCGGCGGGACCGGCGGCATCGAAGACCTCGCCATCACCCGGGGACGTTCCCCCAGGCGGGGTCGCCCGACCACCGCGCCGACGCCGACCCCGACCCGCCCCGGCCGCCCCGGCTGCGAGCAGGCCGTCGGACAGCTCCGAATCGTCCTCGGGGTCGTCGCGGAAGTCCACGTCCGCGTCGTACTCGCCGGCATCCCGAGCGGGACCGCGCACCCCGATGGTGAGTCGATCGACGAGTTCACCGAGCCGCTCGGGCACCTGGCGGACAGGGGTCGCCGTGATGACGAGAACGCCGAAGAACGTCAGCAGCAGCAACAGCGGAACGGCGACGTACGGCGTCACCGCGCTCGCCAGCGGGAGGCCACCGAGCAGCCCGACGACGCCACCGGCCGCCCGCATCCGGGCGACGCCGTCCGAGAAGTCGGGCAGGCCACGGGCGATGTGCACCATGCCGAGCAGACCGACGGCGACCGCCGTCCACCCGATCACCACCCGGCCCCGGCTATCCGGATCGGTCGGGGACCGGACCAGCCGCCACGCGGCGCCCAGGCCGAACAGCGGCAGTGCCCAGGCACCGGTGCCAACCAGCAGCTCCAGGATCGCGGCCACGTACCTCCCCAGCGGCCCGGCGGCGGAGAACCACACCGAGGCGCCGGCCAGGATCGCCCCGCCGAACGCGGTCAGGCCGAGCCCGTCACGCCGGTGCCCTGGATCGATGTGCAGCTCACGGGCGCCCCGGCCGGCCCGGCGCAGCATGGTGCCCAGCGCCGTCGCCGCGCCCATCCACAGCCGGTAGACGCTCTTGACGACTGTCTGGCCGATCAGCAGCGACAGCGGGGGACGGCTCGCCCGCGCCGGTGGACGGGCCGGTCTCCTACCGCGGCCGGCCGCGCGGGAGCTGCCCGACCGGCCAGCCGCCGTCGATGCGCGTGCCTTGCCGCCCTGACCGCCGCCTCGCAAGGTACCTTCACCCCGCGAGGTGCCTTGACGCCCACCACCGCCCCTCGGCCGGGACGTGGCCGTCTCCGTCTGCGCACGCGTCCGCGCGCCACTGGTCCGTGTGGCCACCGTCGAAACGGTACACACGAGCGTGCCCGAGTACTGGCAACCCCGACGAACCGGGCGCGCCGCAACGCCTCAGACCTCGAGAACCACCGGAACGATCATCGGACGGCGCCGGTAGTTCTCGTTGACCCAGCGACCGACCGTACGCCGCACGAGCTGCTGCAGGGCCGTCAGATCGTTCATCCCGGTGCGCATCGCGTCCACCAGCCCGTCGCTGACCAGTTTGGAGACGGAGTCGAAGGCGCCCGGCGCATCGGAGAAGCCGCGGGCGGAGAGATCCGGGCCGACGACGACCTTGCCCGCTGCGGCGTCCACCACGACGGTGATCGTGATGAAACCCTCCTCGCCGAGGATCCGGCGGTCCTTCAGGCTCGGCTCACCGACGTCCCCGACCGCAGCGCCGTCGACGTAGACATAGCCGCAGGGAACAACGCCGGTGATCCGCGCCCGGCCGTCGAGCAGGTCGATGACCATGCCGTCCTCGGCGAGCACCACGTGGTCCGGGGGCACCCCGGTCGCCTCGGCGAGCTTGGCATGGGCCCGCAGGTGCCGCCATTCGCCGTGGACCGGCATGACGTTGGACGGCCTGGTGGCGTTCAGGACGTAGAGCAACTCGCCCGCCGGGGCGTGACCCGAGGTGTGCACCTTCGCCACGCCCTTGTGAACGACCTTGGCGCCGTAGCGGGTCAGCCCGTTGATCACTCGGAACACCGCGTTCTCGTTGCCGGGGATGAGGCTGGAAGCGAGCACGACCGTGTCGCCGGCCTGGATGCGGATCTGGTGATCCCGGTTGGCCATCCGGGACAGGGCCGAGAGCGGCTCCCCCTGGGAGCCCGTGGAGATCAGGCAGATGTTGCGGTCCGGCAGCGCGTCCACGTCCCGGGCGTCGACAATCAGACCCGGTGGCACCCGCAGCAACCCGAGGTCGCGGGCCACTCCCATGTTGCGGACCATCGACCTGCCCACGAAGCAGACCGACCGACCGTGCTCCTCGGCCGCGTCGAGCACCTGCTGCACCCGGTGCACATGGCTGGCGAAGCAGGCGATGATGATCCGGCGGGTCGCCTCGCGGAAGACTCCGTCGAGCACCGGGGCGATCTCCCGCTCGGAGGTGACGAACCCGGGCACCTCGGCGTTGGTCGAGTCGGACAGCAGCAGGTCCACACCCTCGCGGCCGAGCCGCGCGAAGCCCCCCAGGTCGGTCAGCCGGCCGTCGAGCGGCAGCTGGTCCATCTTGAAGTCGCCGGTGTGCAGGACGAGCCCGGCCTCGGTGCGGATGGCCACGGCCACGGCGTCCGGGATGGAGTGGTTGACCGCGAAGAACTCGCACTCGAACGGCCCGAAGGCGTGCCGCTCCTCCTCCCGGATCTCCTGAGTGACCGCCTTGACGCGGTGCTCGGCGAGCTTCGCGTTCATCAGCGCCAGGGTGAGCCGGGTGCCGATCAGCGGGATGTCACGCCGTTCCCGCAGCAGGTAGGGCACCGCCCCGATGTGATCCTCGTGTGCGTGGGTGAGGATCACCGCCTCGATGTCGTCGAGACGATCCCGGATGGCGGTGAAGTCGGGCAGGATCAGGTCGATCCCCGGCTGGACGTCCTCCGGGAACAACACCCCGCAGTCCACGATCAGCAGCCGGCCGGCGTGTTCGAAGACGGTCATGTTGCGACCGATCTCCCCGACCCCACCGAGCGGGATGATCCGCAGGCCGTCCGCGCGCAGCGGCGGCGGCGGGCCGAGGTCGGGATGCGGATGGCTCATGAGACCTCACCCGCCGCGGCGACGGCCAGCCCGACGGACGACCCGGACCCGGACGAGGCGCCGCCGGGCGCGCCCGGCGGCCCGGCGGCGTCGAGGACCGCCTCGGCGAGGTCCGCCCGCAGCCGCGCGACCTCAGCGGGAGTGGCGTCCACCAACGGTGGCCGGACCGGCCCCGCGGGCAGCCCGGCCAGCCGCAGCGCGGCTTTGGCCAGGATCACGCCCTGGGTGCGGAACATTCCTTCGTACGCGGGCAGCAAGCCCTGATGCAGCGCGATCGCCCGACCCACCTCACCGGCCCCGAAGGCCTCGATCATGGCACGGATCGCGGGTGCGGCCACGTGCCCGACAACACTGATGACTCCGCATGCCCCGATGGATAGCAACGGCAGGTTGAGCGCGTCGGTGCCGGAGTAATACGCCAGACCGGTCCGCGCCAGCACCCAGGAGGATGCGGGCAGATCGTCCTTAGCGTCCTTGACCGCGACGATACGCGGGTGTTCGGCCAACCGCACCAAAGTCTCCGACGCCACCGGAACCCCGGTCCGGCCGGGGATGTCGTAGACGACGACCGGTAGCCCGGTCGCCTCGGCGACGGTGACGAAATGCCGCAGCAACCCGGCCTGCGGTGGCTTGTTGTAGTAGGGCGTCACGACGAGCAGACCGTGCGCGCCCGCGGCTTCGGCGGCCCGCGCCAGTTCCACGCTGTGCGCGGTGTCACTCGTCCCGACACCGGAGATCACGCGGGCACGGCTTCCCACGGCCTCGACGACGACCCGCACCAAGCGGTCCTTCTCCTCGTCGGTGGTCGTCGGAGACTCCCCGGTGGTGCCGTTGACCACGAGCCCGTCGTTGCCGGCGTCCACCAGACGGCTCGCGAGCTGCGCGGCACCCGCCTCATCGAGACCGCCGTCCGCCCGGAACGGCGTGACCATCGCTGTGATCACGCGCCCGAACGGCGCCGGCGGCAACATTGACATACCGGTCACGCTAGACGGCACCTCCGACATCACCTCGGCGACCGACGTCACCCGCCGGACCGCCGAACCTCCACGTTCACTCCTCCGACACCGCCGGGCCGGCACCGGTCCATCCTCCGCCCACGCCGCCTTTCCCGCTCCGCCGGCCCGAGCCGGGCCTGCTCCCCGGACCCGCCCACAAGCACCACCGGCGACCGGCGCGAGACCCGCGGGGGCGCCGGGCCACCACACGCGGATACCATCCGCCCAGCCCGGGGACGGCGCACCGCGCGCTGTCGGGCACCGCGACGGGGTCTGACGCCGATCGGACCCCGCCGTCACCGAATGGAGACGGATCGCGACCGGCCGGGCCCCGCTCGGGGACGACGGGACGACCGGCGGAGAGGACACCGGACCGGACCGCACCGGACCGGGCAGCACCGTCCCACTCGCCGCGACAGAGCCTTCAGAGTACCGCCACCGGATCGTCCGGGCGGTGCCATCCGGCGGCGCGCGGGTCCGCCAGGATCGCACCCGCCACCCGGGACATTACCGTAACATCGGACTACCGTCACCCAGCGCCACCAGCGAGGGCTGCCCGGGTCCCGCGGGCGATCTCCAGGTCCTCGCGTGCCTCGATCACGAGCGTGCGCACGGCGGCCCCCAGCACGCCGATCTCGCGCTCCGTGCCACCAGATAGGCCCGTGCCGCCCGGCAGACCCGTACCACCGGCCCGGGCCGGATCGTTACGCTCGGGATCCACCGCCACGCCCAGGTAGCCGAGTCCGGCCGCGGCCCCGGCCCGCACGGAGGCAGAGTTCTCCCCGACGCCGCCGGTGAACACCAGGGCGTCCAGCCCGCCCAGCGCGGCGGTCATCGCGGCGATCCCGGCGCGCAGCCGGTGCAGGTAGACCGCCAGCGCCAGCGCGGCGGCCGGCTCACCCGCGGCGGCGCCGGACTCGACATCCCGCATGTCCGCCGTCCCCGCGAGCGCACGCAGCCCCGCCGAGGTGAACAGGCGATCGGTGAGCTCGTGCGCGCTCAGTCCCGCCTCCGTCTGCAGCCACAGCAGCGCGCCGGGATCCACGGTGCCGGACCGGGTGGCCATCACCAGGCCCTCCAGCGGGGTGAAGCCCATCGTGGTGTCCACCCCCACCCCGTCGAGAACGGCGGCGAGCGACGCGCCCGAGCCGAGATGACAGGTCACGATGCGCCGCGCCCCGGTGAGCGCGGCCGCCCGCCGGGAGACGTGGGCGTGGGACAGGCCGTGGAAGCCGTACCGGCGGATGCCGTACCGCTCCCGCCACTCGGCCGGGATGGCGTAGGTGATGGCCTCCGCCGGCATCCGGCTGTGGAACGCCGTGTCGAAGCAAGCGACCTGCGCCACCTCGGGCACGGCCGCCCCGACCTCGTCGAGGGCGGCAAGCGCCGCAGGCTGGTGCAGGGGGGCGAGGGCGGTCAGCCTCCGCAGCCGCTCGACCACGACCCGGTCGACGACCACGGGGGCGGCGAAATCCGTCCCGCCGTGCACGATGCGGTGCCCGACCGCGCCCGGCTGGCCACCCTCGTGGGTGAGCTCGCGCAACGCGGCGATGACCCCGGCCGAGTCCACCCGACCGGCTGGCGCGGTGAGATCGCGCGCGGCGAGCAGGACGTCGTCCGGGCCGATCAGCCGCAGCTTGAGGCTGGCCGATCCGGCGTTGACCACCAGGACGTTCATCGCGACGGGGCGGGGCTCGGTAGGGGCGAGGCTCAGTAGGGCCAAGTCCAGTTCCGGATCTCCGGGACGTCCTCGCCGTGGTCCCGGGTGTAGGTCCGGGCCGCGAGCCGCGCGTCGATCATCTGCTGCCGGACGTGCGCGGCGCGGGCGCCCAGACTCGGTACCCGATCGATGACGTCCGCCACCAGGTGGAACCGGTCGAGGTTGTTCAGCATGACCATGTCGAACGGGGTGGTGGTCGTCCCCTCCTCGATGTAGCCACGGACATGCAGGTTGTGATGGTTGTGCCGCCGGTAGGTCAGCCGGTGGATCAGCCAGGGATAGCCGTGGTAGGCGAAGATGACCGGCCGGTCGGTGGTGAACAGCGCATCGAAGCGGGCGTGCGAGATGCCGTGCGGATGTTCCGCCTCGTCCTGCAGGGACATCAGGTCGACGACGTTGACGACGCGCACCTTCAGGTCGGGGAAGTACTGGCGCAGGAGGTCCACCGCGGCGAGGGTCTCCAGGGTCGGGATGTCCCCGGCACAGGCCATCACCACATCCGGCAGCCCGTCGCCGGGCGCGTCGTGGTCGTTGCTGGCCCAGTCCCAGATGCCCAGGCCACGGGTGCAGTGGGCGATCGCCGCCGGCATCGACAGGTAGTTCAACGCCGGCTGCTTGCCGGCCACGATCACGTTGATGTAGTGCCGGCTGCGCAGGCAGTGGTTGCCGACGGAGAGCAGGGTGTTCGCGTCCGGGGGCAGGTACACCCGGACGACCTCGGCCTTCTTGTTCACGACGTGGTCAATGAATCCGGGGTCCTGATGGGAGAAGCCGTTGTGGTCCTGCCGCCACACGTGGCTGGTCAACAGGTAGTTCAACGATGCGATCGGGCGCCGCCACGGGATGTGCCGGGTGGTCTTCAGCCATTTCGCGTACTGATTGACCATCGAGTCGACGATGTGGATGAACGCCTCGTAGCAGGAGAAGAACCCGTGCCGGCCGGTGAGCAGATAGCCCTCCAGCCAGCCCTGGCACAGATGCTCGGAAAGCACCTCCATGACCCGACCGTCCACGGCCAGGTGCTCGTCCGTCGGTTCCGTCCCGGCGTTCCAGACGCGGTCGGTCACCTCGAAGAGCGCACCCAGCCGATTGGAGGCGGTCTCGTCCGGGCCCATCACCCGGAAGGTGCTCGGATTGGCGGCCACCACGTCCCGCAGGAACGCGCCCAGGATCCGGGTCGGCTCGGCGAGGGTGGTCCCGGGGGCGGTGACGTCGACCGCGTAGTCACGGAAGTCGGGAAGAGTCAGATCACGCAGCAGCTCGCCCCCGTTGGCATGCGGGTTCGCACTCATCCGCCGGGGACCGCGGGGGGCGAGCGCGGCGAGTTCGGGCCGCGGGGCGCCGCCGGCATCGAAGAGCTCCTCCGGCAGGTAGGAGCGCAGCCACGCCTCCAGCTGGGCCAAGTGCCCGGGGTTGTCGTGCAACTGCGCGACGGGCACCTGGTGGGACCGCCACGTGCCCTCGACCGGCAGGCCGTCAACAGTGGCCGGCCCGGTCCACCCCTTGGGGGTCCGCAGCACGATCATCGGCCAGGTGGGGCGCTCGGTGTGGCCGTGGCGGCGGGCCCGGTCCTGGATCTCGTGGATCTCGTCGACGGCGGCGTCCAGGACGCCCGCCATCCGCTGGTGCACCGCGGCCGGGTCGTCCCCGGCCACGAAGTACGGGTGGTACCCGTAGCCACGCAGGAGCGCGGTCAGCTCCTGCTCGGGGATGCGGGCCAGGATCGTCGGATTGGCGATCTTGTAGCCGTTGAGGTGCAGGACCGGCAGCACCGCGCCGTCGCGACCCGGGTCGAGGAACTTGTTGGAGTGCCAGCTCGCCGCGAGCGGGCCCGTCTCGGCCTCCCCGTCCCCCACGACGGCGCAGACCACCAGGTCGGGATTGTCGAAGGCCGCGCCGTAGGCGTGGGTCAGCACGTAACCGAGCTCGCCGCCCTCATGAATGGACCCGGGAATCTCCGGCGCGACGTGGCTGGGAATTCCGCCGGGGAAGGAAAACTGCCGGAACAGCCGCCGCATCCCCGCCACATCCCGGCCGATCGAGGGGTAGACCTCGCTGTAGGTACCTTCCAGGTAGGCGTTCGCCACGATGCCGGGACCGCCGTGACCCGGACCGATGATGTAGATGGCGTTCAGGTCCTTTGCCCGGATCACGCGGTTCAAATGGGCGTAGATGAGGTTCAGGCCGGGAGTCGTGCCCCAGTGCCCGAGCAGGCGCGGTTTGACGTGCTCCGGACGCAGCGGCTCGGCGAGCAGGGGATTGTCGAGCAGGTAGATCTGTCCGACGGACAGATAGTTCGCCGCTCGCCAGTAGGCGTGGATGAGGTCAAGCTCCACCGGGGACAACGGCCCCGCGGCCGGATCCGCCCCGCTCCGCTCGGCGTCGACGACGCTCGTCATCGGCTGTACTCTTTCTCCCAGTAAATCAATAGACGGCCGGCGGCGGGAAGGTCCGGCGCTCAGCCCTCCCCCACCAGCGGGCTGGAGGCGACCTCGGTGCCGTCATCCAGCGTCGAGATCCGGAAGTCGGCGAACACGTTGGGCGCCACCCGGAGCAGTTCCCGCAGGACGGCGACGGCAAGCCCGCGAATCTCCACGTCGGCATGCTCACTCGCCCGCATCCCGATGAAGTGCCGCCACGCCCGGTAGTTCCCGGTGACCACGATCCGGGTCTCGGTCGCGTTCATCAGCACCGACCGGGCCGCCTGACGCGCCTGCTTGCGCCGTGAGATAGGCGCGGAAACGTCGGCGAACCGCTTCTCCAGACCTTCCAACAGGCGCCCGTAGGCCTCCAGCGAGGCCGCCGCGGCCTGTTGGAACAGGGCGTGCAGCTCCGGATCGGCCGCGATGACCTCCGGTTCCACCACGGCGGCGTCCCGCTCGGGGACGTAGCGCTGGGAGAGCTGGCTGTAGGAGAAGTGCCGGTGCCGGACCAGCTCATGGGTGAGGCTGCGCGACACCCCGGTGAGATAGAGCGATACGGTCCCGTGCTCGAGCACGGACAGATGCCCGACGTCGAGAATGTGCCGTAGGTAGCCGGCGTTGGTCGCGGTCGCCGGATTCGGCTTGTTCCAGCTCTGGTAGCAGGCCCGCCCGGCGAACTCGGCGAGGGCCTGACCGCCGTCGGCGTCGGTGCTCCAGGCCACGTCGTCCGGGGGGATGAACTCGGTCTTGGCGATCACCTGGACCCGAAGCCGCACGGACGTCGGTTCGGGCGTCGGCTGCGACACTGCCACCTCCATCATCTGGACGCGGGACCCGTTGCCCGGTCGCTGGCGGACTCCGCCCACGATAGACGGCGCCCATCCGCCGGGGCGCGGGGACCTCACCCGGCTGCGGCATGCACCCGGACGCCAGGCCTGCAATCACCCGACCGGGCCAGCAATCGCCCAACCGGGATCGTGTCGGCATCCACTTACCCGTCCGGTCACCCGATCGACGCGCGGGGATTGGCAGTCACGACCCGCGTGGTACACCGGAGGTGGACGCCTCGTCAGTCCCCAGCGACGAGGAGTCGCAGTGCCCGCCCTCACGGCGTGGCATGGCGCGGCCGGGGATCTCCGCCCCCGTCAATCCCCGGCCGCCCGGCCACGTCACGACGGACAGCCTCCCGGCGATGGCGCGGCGGGCGTGCCGCCGCGCGCATCGGACCGCGGGCTGCGCACGACCCCCGGGCCCGCCGGTCAGCCCGCGGACGGGGTCCAGGTCGCCGGGTCCGCTGCGGACTGGTCCCCGGTGGCCATGTTCTTCACCTCGTGCGCCCGGCCATCGTCGAAGGGCGGGAACCAGACGAATCCGATGCCCTTGCGGGAGGCGTAGCGGACCTGCCTGGCCACCTTGTCCGGCTGGTGGTAGGTCTCCACCCGCAGCCCCCGGGTGCGCAACTCGGCGGCCGTCGCGAGGGCGGCGGCGCGGCGCGGCGCGGCGGGGATCACGACTAGCACGTCGGCGGGGCTGGACGGCCCGGTGGTGAGCAGGCCCTCGGCCAGTAGCTTGGCGAAGATGCGGGTGAGGCCGATCGAGATCCCGACGCCGGGGAGGTTGCGGCGGATGAAGGAGCCGGCAAGGTTGTCGTACCGTCCCCCCGAGCAGATGCTGCCGAAGTCCGGCCAGTCGACGAACTTCGCCTCGTAGACGGTCCCGGTGTAGTAGTCGAGACCGCGGGCGATCGAGAGGTCCGCGACCACGTCGCCGGCGGGCAGGTCAGCGAGATCGCCGAGAACCGCGGCGAGCTCGTCGAGCCCCTCGGAGAGCAGGTCCGATTTCACCCCGAGCCGGCGTACCTCCTCGACGACGCCGGGATCGCAGCCCCGAATGCCCGTGAGCTCCAGGCAGGCGCGCACCTGGTCCGGGTCGAGCCCGACCGCGGTGGTCAGCAGCCCCTCCACCCCCGCGAGGCCGATCTTGTCGAGCTTGTCGGCGACCCGGATGACGGCCAGCGGATCGCCGATGCCCAGGCCCTCGTAGAAGCCCTGGAGCACCTTGCGATTGTTGATGTTGAGGGTCCAGGGCGGAACGCCGAGGGTGCCCAGGACCTCGTGCACGATGCGGGGAAGTTCCGTGTCGAAGTGCAGGGGCACCTGATCAACGTTGATCACGTCGATGTCGCACTGGGTGAACTCGCGGAAGCGGCCCTCCTGGGGACGCTCCCCCCGCCACACCCGCTGGATCTGGTAGCGCTTGAACGGGAACACGAGGTCGTTGAAGTGGGCGGCCACGTACCGCGCGAAAGGCACTGTGAGGTCGAAGTGCAGGCCGAGGCGGGCGCTGTCGTCGTCGGCGTCGGCCTGCAGGCGGCGTAGCGTGTAGACCTCCTGGGAGGTCTCCCCCTTCGCGGTCAGCACCTCGAGCGCCTCGACCGAGGGGGTCTCTACCGAGCAGAAGCCGTACCGCTCGAACGTCGCCCGGATGGTGTCGAGCCAGCGCTGCTCGACGAGACGGACCTCGGGCAGCCACTCGGGAAATCCGCTCACGGGCAGGGGACGGACGATCGGCGCGTCACTCATCGCCGCGGAATCTCCTCATCATCTCGAACGGACGGGCACCTGCCGCCCCGGGCACGGTCAACCGCGAAGCCGGGTGGCAGTCACCGATGTCGAGCGAGGAGACGCATGAGCAGCAGCCTATCGCGTGGGGCTCGTTGACCTCACAGCCGGAGAGCGATTCCACGGCGGGGATGGGGCCCGTTCCACCGGGCCCCATCCCGTCGATCACACCGGGTGCCCCGCGCGCGCCTCGACCTCCGCGAGCCGCGCACCCGTCTCGCCGCACTGCTCGACCGGCGCCGGCGGCGCTCCGTCCCCCCGGTGCCGCTGCTCCGGCAACGAGCTCGGGATGACGCCGGTCGGCCGGCCGGGGGCCAGGTAGACCCATCCGGCCTGACGCCACTGGTCGGCGTCGAGCGCGTGCCGGGCGTCCACCACGACCTTGCGCCGGACCACGGCCCCGAGCCGGGCCGGGTCCAGGTCGGCGAACTGGCGCCACTCGGTGAGCAGGACCAGCGCGTCGGCCCCCTCGACCACGGCCTCGACGGAGTCGCTGTAGGCAAGGCCGGGCCGGGCCTGCCGGGCGTTGCGCGTCGCGACCGGATCCACGACCGTCACCCCGGCGCCGGTCTCGGCCAGTAGCCCCGCGACCGCGAGCGCCGGGGAGTCCCGCACGTCGTCGGAGTTGGGCTTGAACGCGGCGCCCAGCACGACGAGGCGCCGGCCGACCAGCGTGCCGTCGAGGGCCGCGGTGACCAGGTCCACCACACGGTCCCGGCGACGATTGTTGATCTCGTCGATCTCACGCAGGAAACGCAGCGCCGCACCGACCCCGAGCTCGTCTGCGCGGGCCTGGAAGGCCCGGATGTCCTTGGGTAGGCAGCCGCCCCCGAACCCCACCCCCGGACGCAGGAAGTTCCCGCCGATGCGCACGTCGTGGGACAGCGCCTCGGCCAGCGTCAGGACATCGGCATCGACCGCCTCGCACACCTCCGCCATCGCGTTGATGAAGGAGATCTTCGTCGCGAGAAAGGAGTTGGCCGCCGTCTTCACCAGCTCGGCCGTCGCGTAGTCGGTCACGATGACCGACACCCCCTGGGCGATCACCGGCGCGAAAGCGGCCCGCAGCGCTCCCTCCGCAGCCGGGGAGGCGACACCGAAGACGAGCCGGTCCGGTCGCAGGGTGTCGGCCACCGCGAAGCCCTCCCGGAGGAACTCCGGGTTCCAGGCCAGCTGGACGCCGGCGAGATCGCTGGAGATGTCGGCAGCGGGCTCGTCCACCTCGTCATGGCCCAACCCGTCATGGCCCACCTCGACGCGGCCCAACCCGTCGGCCCCCGCCGCGCCGGGCGCCGTCTCGCCCGCGACCGGGCGGTTCGCCGGGGCGAGCTGCGCGATCGTCCGGGCGAGCCCCGCAGCCGTGCCGGCCGGCACCGTCGACTTGCCGACCACGAGGCACGGCCGGGTCAGCAGCGGCGCGAGGCGCTCGATGGCGGCGTGCAGGTGGCTCAGGTCCGCCCCGTAACCGTCGGCACGCTGGGGGGTGCCCACACAGACGAAGTGCACGTCGCCGAACTCGGCAATCTCCTCGAAGGAGGTGGTGAAACGCAGCCGTCCGGTCCGGAGGTTCGCGCGCAGGAGGTCGGCGAGGTCGGGCTCGAAGAACGGGATCTCCCCCGCGGACAACCGCTCGATCTTCGAATGGTCGACGTCCACGGCGAGCACCTCGAAGCCAAGCTCCGCCATGCACACCGCGTGGGTGGCCCCCAGGTACCCGGTGCCGATGACGGTCAGGCGTGGACGAGGCCCGGTTCCGGGCGCCGCCGCATCATCAAGGCTGTCCGACGAGCTCATCAGGCTCCTCCTCATCGTCGTACCCCCCTGGATTGAGACGCTGAAACTCCCAGGCGTCCCGGCACATGTCCGCGACATCCCGGCGGGCTGACCAGCCGAGTGCCGTACGGGCGAGCGCCGCGTCGGCGACCAGGGCGGCGACGTCCCCCGGCCGCCTCGCCACGACGCGACTGGGGAGATCACGAGCGCAGGCCGCGGAGAAGGCCGCGAGCAGTTCCCGCACGGAGGTGCCAGCGCCGGTCCCAAGGTTGATGACCCGATGTCCCGCCTGGTCATCGAGATGATCGAGAGCGAGTCGATGGCCCTCCGCCAGGTCGACCACGTGGATGTAGTCGCGTACGCCCGTGCCGTCGGGCGTGGGGTAGTCGTCGCCGAAGATGGACAGCTCCGGGCGCCGGGCGACCGCCACCTGGGCCAGGTAGGGCATGACGTTGTTCGGCACCCCGCGGGGATCCTCGCCGAGCAGGCCCGACTCGTGCGCCCCGGCGGGGTTGAAGTATCGCAGGGACGTCACGTGCCAGGACGGATCCCGGGCGCAGAGGTCGGCGAGGATCTGCTCGCACATCCATTTGGTGCGCGCGTAGGGATTGGTCGGGCGGGCCGGCGTGTCCTCGGCGATCGGCACCTTGTCCGCCGCTCCGTAGATTGCGCACGAGGACGAGAAGACCAGCCGGCGCACGCCGTGCTCCGCCATCACGCGGACCAGACCCAACGTCGCGTTGACGTTCGTGTCGTAGTACTCCAGCGGGATGTCGACCGACTCGCCGACGGCTTTGAGAGCGGCGAAGTGAACAACGGAATCGATCTTCCATCGGCGGAACACGTCACCGAGCGCCGCCCGGTCACGGACATCGAGCCGCACGAAGTCGATGTCGCCGTCCACCACCTTACGCAGCCTGTCCAGCACCCGCGGTGAGCTGTTGACGAAGTTGTCCACTCCCACCACCCGATGACCCGCGGCGAGCAGGTCCACCCAGGTATGGGAGCCGATGAACCCCGTCGCCCCGGTCACCAGGACCGTCTCGGCTCGACTCGTCGACGTCATAGCTCGGTTATCCACTTCTTCGGTGATCAACTGAAACAACTCGTCACCGGTGCTCCACACCGGCCCGGAACAACCGATCCCGGCAGCAGGATCAACCCGACGGCGGCTAGGATCGACACCACGGCCACGCCCGTCGCCGGTGCCCTTCGGCTGGACCGCGCGGTCCCGACCGTTCGGGCAGCGAACACCGCGATGGGCACGGGCACACCCGGGGCGACGGACATCAGGCACAGCAGAACATAACCCCCAGGTCGGTGCATCACCGACCTGATAGCGGCCGCGGCGATCCCGGTGAACCAGGCGATCGGCGCGAGCAGGAGCCCCGGTCCGGTCACAGCGCCAGCGTCGGGTAGTGCACCGCCGGTGGCAAGAACCGCGCGCACGGCACCCGGGACCGGCGGCTCACGTCCCGGAAGAAGATGTCCAGGAGGTGGCGTGGCCACGGGAACTCTCGGGTCACCATTGCCGCGGACCTCCCGGGCCCGTCGCCGTTCGCCCACGCATCGGCGGCAAAGGCCCCGCCTCGGCCTGAGCGCGCACAGCAGGTAGGTGACGCTGACATCCTCGGCGGGTTGCGGACCAATGCCACCGATCCCACGTAACGCGGCGGTGCACACGGCATGGCGCCGGCCATCGCGAACCCTCCCCCGCAAACAGAAAGTCACGTTCCCCGCGCGGCCACGTTCCCGGAAAGCTCGGTGGCCGGGCGGGACACCTGTGACGCCGGTCAAGCGACCTGACGGCTCTCCGCGAGCTGGCCGGCGAACCAGGAGATCGTCCGGGTGAGCCCGTCGTGCAGGCTCGTCTTCGGTTCCCAGCCCAGGAGGGTCCGGGCGAGGGTGATGTCGGGTTGACGCACCGAGGGGTCGTCCTGGGGCCGCGGGACGAAGGTGATCGGCGCCGTCGATCCGCACCGGTCACGGACGAGCACCGCGGTGTCGAGGATCGACATCTCGTGCGGGTTCCCAATGTTCACGGGCCCGGGCAGGTCCGAGTGCAGAAGTCGGACGATGCCGTCGATCAGGTCGTCGACGTAACAGATGGACCGGGTCTGGGTTCCGTCACCGGCGACCGTGATGGGCTCGCCCCGCAGCGCCTGGGAGATGAAGGCGGGAATGGCGCGACCGTCGTCGACCCGCATCCGCGGGCCGTAGGTGTTGAAGATCCGGACAATACCGGTGTCGACACCGTGTTTGCGCTGATAGGCCATGGTCACTGCCTCGGAGAAGCGCTTGGCCTCGTCGTACACACTGCGCGGGCCGACCGGGTTCACGTTGCCCCAGTAGCCTTCCGGCTGGGGATTGACCTGTGGATCGCCGTAGGACTCCGAGGTCGAGGCGAGCAGGAACCGAGCATTCTTCTGCCGCGCCAGGCCAAGGGCGTGGAAGGTACCGAGCGAGCCGACCTTGAGCGTTTCGATCGGCAGCTCGTAGTAATCCACCGGAGATGCCGGGGACGCAAAGTGCAACACGGCGTCGACCGGACCGGAAACATAAATGAAATCATTCACATCCCGGTTGACCAGGCGGAAACGTGGGTCGGCGAGCAGATGCTCCACATTCTCCGGCCTGCCGGTGAGGAAGTTGTCGAAACAGATGACCTCGTAGCCGCCGTCCAGTAGGCGTTCACAGAGATGACTGCCCAGAAAACCGGCGCCGCCGGTCACTATCGCACGCACGTCGTGTGCTCCCGGATCTGGAATACAGAGGACCCCGGAGAGTGCCCGTCGATCGCTGTCCGGAGTCCGGCGACGACGGGCGTCCTCCCTTGAGCCATGCGAAGGAGGCGGCGCATCCGATCAGATCGCGCCGCGAGGCCAGGTTGGAGGATCGGGGGAAACGGACATCAAATGATCGGAGATCAGAGGATCAGTAGCTGCTCACCCGCCGGAGCACTCAGCATGGACGCTGCCGGACCGATCTCGAATGGCCGCAGGACACGAACACCGCACTACCCCCCAGTAGTCTGATGGCCGACAGCCGACCCTCTGCGGCATCGTACACAGGCCATCGACGCGTTAAGTACGCGGCCCGGCTCAGTCTCCCTCCTAGCCACGTCGATACGATATAACCACCTGTCACCGATGGCGCCCGACTCCCTACGGGAGATGTCAATGGCCGTCCCGGAGCCGCCTGCATTGGATGAGCAATTCACCGCCAGGGGACGGGGCACGGTCACCCGCGGGAGTGCCGCTCGAGGACGATCGCGTGACGCATCGCGGCGCGTCCCCGGCGGGTGTCCCCGGCATCTCCATAGGAGACCGCGAGCCGGTACCAGCGACGCCATTCACCCGGCGCCGCCTCGACCTCCGCCCGACGCTGGGCGAACGCGGCGTCGGCCGAGGCGCGGTCGATCCGGCCCGACGGCCGGCGCACGAGAACCGGCTCGTCGGCACGGGCGCCGGGGTTGAAGCCGCGGGCGGTGCCGGACTCGACGTCAGCCGTCGCATCCGCGGCTACGTCGAACATCCGGGCAAGCCGCTCGGTGTCGCGGCCGAAACGCAGCTCACGCAGGATGACGACGGCGCCGATCATCGGAAGCAGCACGACACCGAGACCGAGTCCACGGGCCGCCCAGCGATCGTCGCCGAGCAACTGGATTCCCCGCCAGCCGATCAGCCCGAGGTAGAAGCCACACGCCGCGACAAGCACGGCCACCAGCCAGCGGGCCCTCACCTGGACGCCCCACCGGATGCCGACGCCACCGGGCCGTCCGGATCCAGCCGGATCCGCGCCCCGGGTGCCGCCAAGGTCGCCACGACCGGCATCCGCCGCTTGACCAGGGAGCACACGTCGTCGGGGCGCGCCCGGGCCAGGCAGCTGAACATCTTACCAAGATCGATACAAAAGACGCTACGGGTACCCGCCGGGAAACGACGGTCAACGTGTCCGACCACATCCGGAAACCTATCTTTCGCGGCCCGTGGTGGCAGCAGGCACCTGCCCCAAGATGCCCGCGGCGCTAGCCCAGGTCGAGCAGCGACTCCAGACCGACCGTGAGTCCCGGTCGCTCGCCGACCTTCCGCACGCTCAGCAGCACCCCCGGCATGAACGAGGTGCGGTCGTAGGAATCGTGCCGCAGGGTGAGGGTCTCCCCCGCGCCCCCGAGCAGGACCTCCTGATGCGCGACGAGCCCGGCGAGGCGGACGGCATGCACCGGCACGCCGTCGACCCGGGCGCCGCGGGCACCGTCGAGGGCGGCGGTTGTCGCGTCCGGGCCGGCCACCGGCAACCCGGCGGTGGTACGCGCCGCGGCGACCAGCTGCGCGGTACGCCGGGCGGTGCCGCTCGGCGCGTCGGCCTTGCCGGGATGGTGCAACTCGATGATCTCCACCGAGTCGAAGAACCGGGCGGCCCGGGCGGCGAACGTCATCATCAGCACGGCGGCTACCCCGAAGTTCGGCGCGACGAGCACCCCGACCCCCGGTGCCGCAGCCAGCCAGCCACGCAGGGTCGCGAGCCGCGGCTCGTCGAAGCCGGTGGTGCCGACGACGACGTGCTTGCCGGCCTGGACGCACCAGCGGAGGTTGTCCATCACCGCGTCGGGAGTGGTGAAGTCGACGACGACGTCGGCCGCGGCGAGCGCACCACGGTCATCGCCGGTGCCGAGGGCCGCGACCAGCGCCAGGTCGGCGGCGGCCTCGACGGCGGCACACACCGTCGACCCCATCCGTCCCCGTGCACCGAGCACCCCCACTGCTGTCCCGGCTACTGGGACAGCGCCGGTTACCGGGCGGGACTCGGAGTCGGACATCGGTGAACCTCGCGGGATGAGAGTCGCTAACGGGCGACGGCAGCGCTGAAGTCGTGGTCGTCGAAGGGTCCGATGACGCCCAGGGCCCAGGACTGGTCCAGCAGCTCCCGCGCGATCGCGGTGACATCGTCGAGGGTGACCGCGTCCACCCGGGCGATGATCTCGTCGACCGACAGGACCTCACCGTGGACGAGCTCGCTCTTGCCGAGGCGGCTCATCCGGGATCCGGTGTCCTCCAAGCCGAGGATCATCGAGCCGCGGTTCTGCCCACGGGCCCGGTCGAGTTCCTCCGCGCTGATCCCGTGCTCGGCGATCTGACGTACCTGCTCACGGGCGAGCTCGAGGACCATGTCGGCACGCTTGGGGGCGCATCCGGCATAGACGCCGAACAGGCCCGCGTCGGCGAAGTGGGAGGCGAACGAGCCCACCGAGTACGCCAGCCCCCGCTTCTCCCGGATCTCCTGGAACAGCCGCGAGCTCATCCCACCGCCCAGCGCCGTCGACAGCACGCCGAGCGTGTAACGGCGCGGATCGTGCCGGGACAGTCCCCTGGTGCCGAGCACGAGATGCGCCTGCTCGGTCGGCCGGTCGGTCACGACGATGCCGGGCGGCGGCGGGTAGTCGTACGATCCGCCACGCACCTCGAACGGCTCGGCGCTCACCGTCAGACGGTCGGCGAACGCCTCGGCGACCAGCGCCAGCGCCCGGTCGTGCGCCAGGTTGCCGGCGATGGAGACCACCATCGCCGGCGGGACGTACCGGGAGCGGTAGTAGTCCGCGATGGTCTCCCGGCCCAGCCCCTCGATCGACTCGGTCGTCCCGAGCACCGGGCGGCCGAGTACCGACGACCCGAGCATCGCCGCCGCGAATACGTCATGGACGAGGTCACCCGGGTCGTCCTCGTACATGGCGATCTCCTCCAGGATCACGCCACGCTCGGCCTCGACGTCGTCGGCCGTCACCAGCGAGTTGGTGACCATGTCGGCGATGACGTCGACGGCCATCGCGAGATCGGAGTCGAGCACCCGCACGTAGTAGCAGGTGTACTCCTTGCCGGTGAAGGCGTTGATGTCCCCGCCGACCGCCTCGACCGACGCGCTGATAGTCAACGCGTCCCGGCTGGGCGTGCCCTTGAACAGCAGGTGCTCCAGGTAGTGGGAGCATCCGGCGGTCACCGGCGTCTCGTCGCGCGAGCCCACCGCGACCCAGACGCCGATCGCGACCGAGCGCACCCCGGGGACCCGCTCGGTGATGACCCGCAGACCGCCGGGGAGCACGGTGCGGCGCGCCGTGCCGTCCAGCAACGATTCGCCACCGACCCCGCCAGCAGCGAGCAGGTGCGCGGCCCGGGCGCCGGGAACCGGCTTGTTCCGCGGCGCGCCGGCGGTCCCCGCTGAGCAGGTCAGGTCGGGCGTGGGAGTGTCGGACACGACGGGCCGTCAGGAGGCGGCGGCCGCCGCGTCGGCGGCTTCGGCACTCGGGGACAGGCTGATCTTCCCGCGGCTGTCGATCTCGGTGATCTCGACCTGAAGCTTCTGACCCACCGTCAGGACGTCCTCCACCTTCTCTACCCGCTTACCGCCGGAGAGTGTCTTGAGCTTGCTGACGTGGAGCAGACCGTCCCGGCCCGGGGTGAGCGAGACGAAGGCCCCAAAATTGGTGATCTTCACAATCGTCCCCAGATAACGCTCGCCGACCTCGGGCATCTGCGGGTTGGCGATCGCGTTGATCGCCGACCGGGCGGACTCCGCCGACGGACCGTCCACCGCGCCGATGTAGATCGTCCCGTCGTCCTCGACGGTGATCTCGGCACCACTGTCCGCCTGGATCTGGTTGATCATCTTACCCTTGGGCCCAATGACCTCCCCGATCTTGTCCACCGGGATCTTGACGGAGATGACCCGCGGGGCGTGAGCGGACATCTCGTCCGGGCTGCCGATGGCCTCGGCCATCACGTCGAGGATCGCGAGCCGCGCCCCGCGCGCCTGCTGGAGCGCCGCGGCGAGGACCGAGGCCGGGATACCGTCGAGCTTGGTGTCGAGCTGGAGCGCGGTGACGAAGTCCCGGGTGCCGGCGACCTTGAAGTCCATGTCCCCGTAGGCGTCCTCGGCCCCGAGGATGTCGGTCAGGGTGACGTAGGAGTCGTCGGCGTGGATGAGGCCCATCGCGATCCCGGCGACCGGCGCCTTGAGCGGTACCCCGGCGTTGAGCAGCGACAGGGTGCTCGCGCACACCGAGCCCATGCTCGTTGACCCGTTCGAGCCCAGCGCCTCGGATACCTGCCGGATCGCGTAGGGGAACTCCTCGCGGCTGGGCAGCACCGGGAGCAGGGCCCGCTCGGCGAGTGCCCCGTGGCCGATCTCCCGGCGCTTCGGCGAACCGACGCGGCCGGTCTCGCCGGTGGAGTACGGCGGGAAGTTGTAGTTGTGCATGTACCGCTTGGTGCGGTCGGGGTTGAGCGTGTCGACCGTCTGCTCCATGCGCAGCATGGCCAAGGTCGTGACGCCGAGGATCTGCGTCTCGCCCCGCTCGAACAGTGCCGAGCCGTGTACCCGCGGGATGTAGTCGACCTCGGCCGACAGCGCGCGGATCTCGGTTGTCGAGCGACCGTCGATGCGCACGCTCTCGGTCACGATGCGGGAGCGGACGAGCTTCTTGGTCAGCGCCCGGTAGGCGGCGCCGATCTCTTTCTCTCGCCCCTCGAACTGGGAGGCCACCTTCTCGGCCGCGAGCTGGCGGACCCGGTCGAGCTCGTTCTCGCGCTCAGCCTTGCCGGGGATGCGCAGCGCGGCGGACAGCTCGTCGCCGATTGCCGCGGACAGCGCGTCCAGCACGTCGTCGTGATAGTCGATGAAGACGGGGAACTCCCGGGCAGGCTTCGCGGCGAGCGCGGCCAGCTCGCTCTGGGCCCGGCAGAGCTCACGGATGGCGGGCTTCGCCGCCTCGAGGCCCGCGGCCACGACCTCCTCGGTGGGAGCCGGCGCGCCGTGCGCGAGCAGCTCGACCGTGCCCGGGGTCGCCTCGGCCTCCACCATCATGATCGCGACGTCCGAGCCGTCCTCGATCACCCGACCGGCCACGACCATGTCGAAGGTCGCCCGAGCGAGCTCCGCATGGGTCGGGAAGGCGATCCACTCGCCGTCGACGAACCCGACCCGGGTCGCACCGATCGGCCCGGTGAAGGGCAGGCCGGACAGCGTCGTCGACGCGCTGGCCGCGTTGATGGCGACCACGTCGTAAAGGGTGTCGGGATCCAGGGCGAGCACGGTGGCCACGACCTGGATCTCGTTGCGCAGCCCCTTGGCGAACGACGGCCGCAGCGGCCGGTCGATGAGCCGGCAGGTGAGGATCGCGTCCTCGCTGGGGCGGCCCTCCCGCCGGAAGAACGAACCGGGGATGCGCCCGGCCGCGTACATCCGCTCCTCGACATCCACCGTCAGCGGGAAGAAGTCGAGCTGTTCCTTGGGCTGCTTGCTGACCGTCGTCGCCGAGAGCACCATCGTGTCGCCCAGGTAGGCGACGGCGGAGCCGGCGGCCTGCTTGGCGAGACGCCCGGTCTCGAACCGGACCGTCCGGTCTCCGGCCGGGGTCGCGATGACCGCTTCGGCCGCATGTGTCGAGTCGTCCACTCGAACCACTCCATCCTCTCTTCCT
>NZ_CDWWXB010000005.1:35896-36991 GCF_977971855.1 Frankia sp. CoWAU3
CGGCCGGATCCACGCGGCCGAGCCTCTTCTACGGCCGGGTCCACGCCAACGAGGATGCCGGTGCTCAGTCGAAGTCCCCGGGTCCGGTGCCCGTACCCATCCCGGCGACCACGACCGAGGACCGGCGGCTCGCACCACCACGGACCCGGCCAGGTCCTCCACACCGCCGAGCGGACGACTCCGCCGACGGCTCGACGCATTCGGTACCTACCCCCGATGCGTCAGAGGGAGCGTCCCAGCCGGGCCGCTCCCTCTTCGCGCTACCGCCGTAGCCCGAGTCGCTCGATCAGAGCGCGGTATCGGTTGATATCCGTCTTCGCCAGGTAGTTCAGCAGCCGTCGGCGACGGCCGACGAGTAGCAGCAGACCGCGGCGGCTGTGGTGATCGTGCTTATGCACCTTGAGATG
Source organism: Frankia sp. CoWAU3 (assembly GCF_977971855.1). Lineage (NCBI taxonomy): Bacteria > Bacillati > Actinomycetota > Actinomycetes > Frankiales > Frankiaceae > Frankia > Frankia sp. CoWAU3. Next base: position 36,304 of record NZ_CDWWXB010000005.1, read on the forward strand.
CTCGGTCAGGTCACTGATCCGACGGGTCAGCATCGCGACCTGCACCTCGGGCGAGCCCGTGTCCCGCTCGACGGTGGCGTAATCGGACATGATCTTCTGCTTGACGTCGCTCGCGAGCGGCACGCTCCACCTTCTCCTTCTGTTTCGGGACAGCGCACGTCCGGGGTCTTCCCCACCCGGATCGATCACCGGACCTCGGCATCATCGCCGTCCGGTCCGGACACACCGCACCCGCCTGACCGGGAAGCCTATCAACCCGAGGAGAGCCGCTCGGCCACCGGCGGAGTTCAGCCGAGTTCAGACGAGCAGGGTTGCCGCGCGGGTGGCCTCCACATCCGCGGCCATCTGGGTGACGAGCTCGGCCACCGAGTCGAAGCGCAGGGTCGGACGCAGCCGATGGGTGAACTCGTAGGCCATGTACTCGCCGTAGAGATCCTCGTCGAAGTCCAGGAGAAACGCTTCGACGCGCCGGTCGCGTCCCTCGAACGTCGGATTCGTACCGATCGAGATGGCGGCAGGCTGGCGGCGGCCGGACCAGCAGGCGAAGCCCGCGTACACGCCGTCCGCCGGAACGGCGGCCCACGGCGTCACCTGGATGTTCGCCGTAGGATAGCCGATGGTGCGGCCACGCGCGTCGCCGTGCACGACGACACCCTCGACCCGATGCGGCCGGTCCAGCCCGGCCGCC
>NZ_CDWWXB010000005.1:37301-43389 GCF_977971855.1 Frankia sp. CoWAU3
GGCCACCCGGGCACGGATCGCCGTCGAGGAGAGCACCTGCTCGCCGGAGCGGACGAGACGGACCCCGTCAACCTCGAATCCCTCCCGGGCGCCCGCCTCCGACAGCGTCGCGAGCCTCCCGGCGGCCCGGTGACCGTAGGTGAAGTTCTCCCCCACCACGACCACGCTCGCCCGCAGCCGCTCGACCAGTATCCCGTGCACGAAGTCAGCCGGGGAGACCCGACTGAACTCCAGCGTGAACGGCTCGACGCAGAGCGCGTCCACCCCGGTCCCGGCCAACAGTTCGGCCTTGAAACGCAGCGTCGTGAGCAGGGCGGGATGGCTGCCGGGTCGCAGCACCTCACCGGGATGCGGGTCGAAGGTCAACACCAGCGAACGCTCACCGCGTTCCCGCGCCAGCCGGACCGCCCGGCCGATGATCTGCCGGTGTCCGAGGTGCACCCCGTCGAAGAAGCCAATCGTGACGACCCCGCCCCGCCACTGGACAGGCGTGTTCTCCGCCCCTCGCCACGTTTGCACGTGCGAAGCCTAGGACATTCTCGTGGGGCGCCGTCGGGCCACCGAACCCCGGCCGGGGCCGCCGGACTGGGCCGGGGCGAAGACGACGAGCGACCGGACCGCATGCTCGATCTCCTCGACCAGGGCCAGCACGGTCCCGTCGGGACCGAAGACGCCGTACGTACCCGGCCGTCCTACCGGGGGCAACCGTCGGCCATGGGACACGTCCGCTGCCGCCTCCGCCGTCACGTCGCGGCGCAGGAAGCCGGCCGCGACCGCGTCGGTCAGCGACGTGACCGCCCGCGGCCCCAGCTCGACGAACGTGTCGAGAGTCACTGCGCCCGCCAGATCGAAGGGACCAACGGCGGTGCGCCGCAGGGAGGTCAGATGCGCCCCGCAGTCCAACCCCGCCCCGAGATCACGGGCGAGCGCCCGCACGTATGTTCCGCTGGAGCAACCGACCGTGACCTCCAGATCGGTTCCGGCCGGGTCCACCGCCCCGTCGCCCGCGGCCCGCCGCGCCAGCAGGTCGAAGCGGTGGACCGTCACCCGGCGTGGGGCGAGATCGACCACCTCGCCGGCCCGGACCCTGGCGTACGCGCGTACCCCGCCCACCTTGACCGCGCTCACGCTGGCAGGAACCTGGTCGAGCACCCCGGTAAAGGCCGCCATGGCCCGCGTGAGCCGGTCGGCGTCGACGTCCACCGGACGGTCCTCGACCGGCGCGCCCTCGGCGTCGTCGGTCGTGGTAGTCCGGCCGAGCCGGATCGTGGCATCGTACACCTTGTCGGTGAGGGCGAGATGTCCGAGCAGGCGGGTTCCCCGGCCGGCTCCCAGCACCAGCACGCCCGTCGCCATCGGATCGAGGGTGCCCGCGTGGCCGATCCGACGCTGCCCGAGAATGCGCCGCGCCCTGGCGACGACATCGTGCGACGTCCAGCCGGCTGGCTTGTCCACGACGACGAGCCCGTCGACCTGTGGCCCGGGGCTGGGACCGGATCCCCGGCGGGATGCGGCTCCCCCCGGCCGCGCGGGTCCCCGGGTGGATCCCCCCCGGGTGTTCACCGCGGGCTCCGGACCGCGTTCCTCGGGCCACCCGGGCCGCACGGATTCTCCCGCGTCCCCGGGCCCCCCAGGCGCGGAGCCCGCGCCAGCGCGTCCCGAAGCACGTCCATCAACTCGTCGGGCGTCGTCCCGCAGGAGAATCCGGCGGCGAAGCGATGGCCGCCACCACCGAGAGCCGTACAGACCGCGCCGACGTCAACGTCCCCCTTGGAACGGACCGAGACCTTCCAGACGTCACCATCCTGCTTGCAGACAAGGGCGACCTCTGCCTCCGACACGGTGCGCACCGTGTCGATGAGCCCCTCGATCTCGTCGTACTCCAGTCCCGCGGCGCGCAGATCGGCCTGGCTGCACCAGGACCAGACGAGGTCGTACTCGGGCTCCAGCCGGACGCGGCCGAGAACCTCCCCGAGTAGCTTGAGATAGCCGAAGCGGTGGGTGTCCCACAGGGCACGGCTGATCAGGTCGGGACGGATGCCCGTGGCCACCAGCCGGGCGGCCAGTTGGTGCACCGCCGGTGTCGTCGCGGCGAAACGGAACGATCCCGTGTCGGTTACCAGACCGGTGTAGATCGCTGTCGCGATGTCCCGGTCGAGCCGCACGCCCAGGGCATCGACGAGGTCGATGACCATGGCGCTGGTCGAGGCCGCCTCGGGGTCGACCAGATTGAGATCGCCGAACCGGGTGTTGGAGGCATGGTGGTCGACGACCAGGACCCGGCAACCGGCCGTGGTGCTGGCGAGCCTGCCCAGCCGGGGCCGGCTGGCGGCGTCCAGGGTCACCACGAGACCCGGCCTGCCGGTGACGGCCTCGGGGGCCACCAACAGATCCTGACCGGCGAGGAAGCGAAGCACCCGGGGAACGACGAAGGGATCCGCGTCGAAGGACACCCGCGGCCTTCCGCCCAGCGACCGCAGCGCGAGCCCCAGCGCCAACGCCGATCCGAGACTGTCCCCGTCGGGGTTCACGTGGGCGATCAGCAGGATGTCGTCACCGGCGTCGATCGCGCCGGTCAGTGCGGTCACCGCGGCCTGGAAATCACCGGTCGGACCGGCACCGTCCGGGCGGGAGCGGTTGACCGACGCCGCCGGCGGGTCCGCGAGATCGGTCGCATCGCTCATCGTCAGTTCCCATCGCCGCTGTCTCGTCCCATCGCAGCTGTCTCGTGCCTGTCACCGCGGTGTCCCGGGCCCGTACCCCGTCATCCCTCCTGCCGGGCCGTCCCGCCGTACTCATCCACCTCGCCCAGCTCATCCGGCTCGCCCAGCTCATCCGGCTCGCCGGCGGAGCGCGGCCGGCGGTAGGGATCGTCGTCGCCCGCCGGGCGAGCATCCCGACGGACCTCGGCCAGATACGCGTCGCGTTCCCGGGCAACGCTGATCAGCTTCTCCAGATGCTGGGCGTCGTCGGGAAGCCGGTCATGAACGAAGGTGAGCGTCGGGGTCACCTTCACCCCCGTGGCCCGGCCGACCTGGCTGCGCAGCAGCCCCCGGGCGGATTCGAGCGCCTGGGCCGACGCCTGCCGCGCCGTCTCATCGCCGTAGACGGTGTAGAAGACCGTCGCGTCGACCAGATCCGGCGTCAGCCGCACATCCGTGACGGTCACCATGCCGAGTCGAGGATCCTTGACGCCACGCTCCAGCGTGGACGCCACGACCTCGCGGATACGCACGGCCAGCCGCCGTGCCCGGGCCGGATCAGCCACCGTCCACCTCCTTGCTCGCCGGTCCCGCCGGCGGCACGCTCACCGCGGCAGATGCACCGGGTGCATGCGGTTCACCGGGTGCATGCGGTTCGTCGTCCGCGTCGTCCGCCGAAAAGTAGCGCGCCCGCGCGGCGAGCACCTCGACGTCCGGTCGCTGGGCCACCAGATGCTCGCAGGAACAGAGGACCTCGACGCAGTGCGCCCGGTCCGCGGCGACGACCGCCATCCCGATCTCGGCTCGCCGGTACAGATCATGATGGCCGGTCTCGGCCACGCTGAGGGCGAAACGGCGACGCAGCTCCGCCACGATCGGCCGCACCACCGACCGTTTCTCCTTCAACGAGTGCACGTCACCGAGCAGCAGATCAAGGCTGAGGGTTCCGATCCACATGGTCGTCTCCCGCCGCCGGGCACACACCACCGGTGACGATCGGGCAGACAGCTCGATCGTCACCGGCCGCGGACGTGCTCAGGCGCGGGGAACCTCCCGTTGCTCGAACGTCTCGATCACGTCATCGATCTTGATGTCGTTGAACGACCCGAGACCGATACCGCACTCGTAGCCCTCGCGGACCTCCGTCGCGTCGTCCTTGAAACGCTTGAGCGACTCGACCGTGAGGTTGTCGGCCACGACGACGCCGTCGCGGATGAGCCTGGCCTTGGTGTTCCGCCGGATGACGCCGGAACGGACCAGAGAGCCGGCCACGTTGCCGATCCGCGGCACGCGGAAGACCTCGCGGACCTCGGCGGTACCGAGCTGCGCTTCCTCGTAGACGGGCTTGAGCATGCCCTTCAGGGCGTTCTCGATGTCCTCGATAGCCTGGTAGATCACCGAGTAGTACCGGACCTCGACGCCCTCACGGTCGGCCAGCTCCGTCGCCTTGCCCTGCGGCCGGACGTTGAAGCCGATGATGATCACGTCGGACGCCGACGCCAGCATCACGTTGGTCTCAGTGATCGCGCCGACCCCACGGTCGATGATCCGCAGACCGACCTCGTCGCCGACATCGATCTTGAGCAAGGCGTCCTCGAGCGCCTCGACCGAACCGGACACATCGCCCTTGAGGATGAGGTTGAGCTGGGTCTTCTCGCCCTCCTTCATCCGCTCGAGGATCGTCTCCAGCGTCGGACGGCCCCGGCTCAGCGCCAGCTCCGCGTTACGCTCGCGGGCCTGACGCCGTTCGGCGATCTGACGGGCCACCCGGTCCTCGGGCACCACCAGGAAGTTGTCACCCGCGTCGGGAACGCTGGTGAACCCCAGGACCTGGACGGGCCGGGCCGGGCCCGCCTCGACCACCTGACCACCGTGTTCGTCGAGCATCGCCCGAACCCGACCGAACGCCTCGCCGGCGACGACCGAGTCACCGACCCTCAGCGTGCCGCGCTGGACCAGCACGGTCGCCACCGGACCCCGGCCCCGGTCGAGCCGACCTTCGATGGCGACACCCTGCGCCTCGACCTCGGTCGGAGCCCGCAGGTCCAGGGATGCGTCGGCGGTCAGGACGATCGCCTCGAGCAGGCCGTCGATGTTCGTCCGGTTGCGGGCGGAGACGTCGACGAACATCGTGTCGCCGCCGTACTCCTCCGCCACCAGGCCGTACTCGGTGAGCTGACCCCGCACCTTGGCCGGGTCGGCGCCCTCCTTGTCGACCTTGTTGACCGCCACCACGACCGGGACGCCGGCCGCCTGGGCGTGGTTCAGTGCCTCGATGGTCTGCGGCTTCACCCCGTCGTCGGCGGCCACGACCAAGACCACGATGTCCGTCACCTGCGCACCGCGGGCCCGCATGGCCGTGAAGGTCTCGTGGCCCGGAGTGTCGATGAAGGTGATCGGACGCTCGTCGCCGTCGACCTTGGCCCGCACCTGGTAGGCACCGATGTGCTGGGTGATACCACCGGCCTCGCCCCCGACCACGTCGGTGGAGCGGATGGCGTCCAGCAGTTTCGTCTTACCATGATCGACGTGACCCATGACGGTCACGACCGGCGGCCGGGAGCTGAGCTCGACGTCGTCGCCGTACTCCCCGCCGAAAGAGAGGTCGAAGCTCTCGAGGAGCTCCTTGTCCTCGTCCTCCGGGCTGACGATCTGGACCTCGTAGCCGAGCGTGACACCCAACAGCTGCAGCGTCTCGTCGGTGCAGGACTGGGTCGCGGTCACCATCTCGCCGAGCTGGGTGAACACGACCTGGACCAGAGCGCCCGGGTTCGCGTCGATCTTGTCGGCGAAATCGGCCAGCGAGGCGCCACGGGGAAGCCGGATGGCCTGCCCGTTGCCGCGGGGCACCATCGCGCCCATGCGCGGCGCTTCGAGCCCGCTCTCCCATTCCTGCCGCTTCGCGCGCTTGGACTTGCGCTGGCGACCGGGGCGACCACGGCCACCGGGGCCGAAGGCGCCCGCCGTGGTCCCACCTCGGCCACGGCCGCCGGCCGCGGGACGACCGGGCGCACCGCCACCGCCGCCGCCACCACCGGGACGACCGGGCGCGCCACCCCGCCCGGCGAATCCGCCGGGACGCGGACCGCCGCCACCGGGACGCGGACCGCCGCCACCGGGACGACCGGGCGCGCCACCACCGCCCGGGCGTCCGGGAGGGCCACCGGCGGGCCGAGGCTGGAACATGTTCGCGTTGGGGCGCGGCCCCCCGGTGCCACCTGGGCGGGGCGGCATGCCACCCCCTGCTCCGGACCGTGGACCGCCGGAACGTGGTGGCATCCCGCCGGGAGTGGGCCGTGGACCACCGGCACCGGTGCCACCGGGACGCGGTCCACCCGGCCGGGGGGTACCTGGCCTGGGGGTGCCCGGCCGCGGGGCGCTGGGCC
>NZ_CDWWXB010000005.1:43719-44626 GCF_977971855.1 Frankia sp. CoWAU3
GGCCCAGCGGACGGCGTCGTGTAGGGGTTGTTACCGGGCGCAGCCGACCGGGGTCCGGGACGCGGCCCGGGCCGGGGGCCGCCAGCGGTCGGACCGCCAGCGGTGGGACCCGAGGGAGGAACCGGGGCGCCGGGACGCGGACGGCCACCGCCCTGCGGTGCACCGGGACGCGGAACGTTCGGCCCGGGCCGCGGCCCGGAGGGAGCGGACGGCACGGACGGCATCGGCGGCGCGGGCACGGCGGAGGGAGCGGACGGCACCGGCGGCGCGGGCGCGGCGGAGGCCGCGGCCGGACGGGGAGCGGCGGGTGCAGACGTCGGGGAGGCCTGCGTCGGCGAGGCCGGTAGCGGCGGGGACGCGGGCGAGGGGGACGGCGCCGGGGTCGCCGGACCGGGCCGGCCGAGGGGACCAGGCCGCCCGGGAACCGGGCGCGGACCGGGCCGAGGCGCCAGACCAGGACGGGACGGCGGGGTCGGACGAGCGCCGCCACCCGGCGGTCCCGGACGGCTGGTGGCCCGGCCCGGGGAAGTGGGTGCGCCGTCGGAGGGGAACGCTTCCTTCAACTTGCGGACGACGGGTGCCTCGACAGTGGACGAAGCGGACTTCACGAACTCGCCGAGATCCTTGAGCTTGGCGAGCACGGTCTTACTGTCGACACCAAGCTCCTTGGCGAGCTCGTGTACGCGGGCCTTTCCTGCCACGGTGCTCCTTCGTTCGGCCCGCGGTCCGTGCCCGCGTGACCTCGTTACCTGCCGGTCGTGATCATGGCTGGGTGCTCATTGAGCGGTCATCGCTGTCTCGACCTGCTTCCCTGTCGACGTCTGTTGGCGCCGTCTGTGGGAGCGGATGCCGCTGGCGCGGGTACCCACTCCGTCTGACCCGGCCGGTCCGCTGCCGCGGTCCGCCC